>JAHFDX010000037.1 GCA_023248785.1 Myxococcales bacterium | reverse complement strand
GATGCGAACGCGGACGCACTACTCGACATGTTCGAATTCGACGGGTGCCCGGATTTGCTCGCGCCGCCCGTTGCAGCGGACGCGGGCAAGGTAACCGTGTGTCCGTAGGCTCAGCCTGCTTCTTCGCAAGCGCACGAACGCGCGAAACGTGGGGTTCACGCCTCGCGCGCATAGACAAGTTAATTTACCATGTGACGGCGAGAGTTTCCCCCGCTGCTGTCGGCGTGAGCACCTGCGTGAGACTCATGCGCAAGTAGAGGGCATACTCGGTTTCAAAGTAAACGCCGTCGGATTGCACAAGCGATCCGTACACCGGCGTTCGCCCATAGGCGTACGTCTTGGTTACGTTCGTCGTGAACGCCAGCCGCGAACTACTACCGTCATTCCCAATGCGGTCGTACACCACACGCGACGCCAGGCGCCATGCCGAACGAACTCCCGATCCCCACACGGTCGGCGCTGCCGGTGGTGGCTTGTCGGGGGCGTACTCGAGATAGACGCCCACGGTTCCGGATCCAGTTCCGAAACTGTTTGTGTATGCGGGCAGAAGGGCGGTGAAACGAAATAAGCCATCGGCGATCCCCACTTGGGTCGGAACGAGAACGCGTCCTTGCGAGAGAGGCAAACTCAAAACGACCGCCTCATCATAAGGTTCTAGCGGACTTCCCTTGTAATATCCGAGCTCCGGCGCAACCGTTGGCTCCCACTTTGTGCAACCCGTAACCGAATGACACCCACGCGTGCGTTGAACGAAGATCGGCATGCCGACCGTCGTCTTCACCGAACCAGGGGCAAAGAGCGCAGCGAGGTCTTGCTTTGTCGCCGGCGTGGTCGGCTCGGTCGAGTTGAATGCAAACAGGTCTGTGATGGCGCCATGTTCGAACGTTGTACTCGCGTCGGTGGCTGCATCGGTCGCCGCACCTGCATCGGACGTCGTCCCTGCGTCCGACACCGCGTTCGTCGCCGTAGTGCGCACCGAGACCTTGAACTGCGCCGCAAGCTTCTTGTCATTGTGCACAAGCAAGTAGTGCACGCCCGTTCGCTTGAGTGTCTCCGTAAATTGAATGGACGTATCCGGAGCGTCACGCCGTGTGACCCCAAAGTCGCCGGAGTACAGGTAAACGTACGCATCCGCGCCAGCGGTCATCGGAGTGACGGCCATGTCGACAATGTCGCCTTTGACGCCCGTGAATTTGTAACCCACCCAATAGTCGGTACCCAAGAAGTCGACTGTCTTCTCGTCCCCATATTTCAACTCTGCGTAGGTCGACAGAGCGCTCGATGCGGGCTCATCCGTCGGCACTTCGTTCGAGTCGACTGCCCCCGTACATCCGGTGGCTGAGGCCAAGACAAGTGATCCCCCTAAGATCCATTTCAATCGTTTCATGATGTCATCTCCCGTTGCGGCAAGTTCACTCATTGCGGAGCTCGAGGGCTCTCGTCTCCTTCCAACAAGTTCAACGGTGATGATGGTGCTCTATGCCGCCGACCAATTCGATTCGCTTTCCGCTGATCGGCCGCAAGCAGCCCTGTTTGACAGGGTGTACGCAACAAGAGCCCTGAGCAACTTGGAGAGACTCGCATTTGGCGTACGAGCCGGAGCGCAGATTATGCAAACGCTCATCATGAGAACGTCGCCGCCGCCGGAACCACCATGCTCCGGCGTAACGCGCACGTCACGGCCGGTATCACGATTTGAATGCGCGCATCGCTTGGCGCACGAGCGCGCCGCCGATTGTCAGCGGGTGATTGCAAGCGATCCCGAGCTGTCCAGTCAGCGACGTTGGGTCTCGCGCAATGCCGAGCTGACGCATGGGCGTCAGAAGATCAAAGTACATTCGCTCGCATACCAGCCGGTCCTCCTCGAATAGGAAGAGGTTCAGCATCGCGTACTGCACAACGCGCTCACTTGGCGGCAGTCCGCGCCACGTGCCGCAATGGGTGCCCCGCAAGGTCACCTCATGCACGATGGTTGTACCTGCGTGATAAAAGGCGCGCGTTTCGAAGGACATATCGGGGAAGGCACGCGCCGACTCGTTGTAAAATCGCATCACGGCTTCTTCCCCGTCCGCAACCTCGTTGGTCGGTGTCACTTCATAGCGAGGGTGATGGAACGTTCGTAACGCCGCAGTCCAATCTCCGCGCTGCTCGGCTTCAACGTGCGTACGCACAATTTTTTCGCGCGCGCGATCGAGTGCTCCGTTCCCGGTTGTTCCCTTCAGCAACGTCATGCGCACATGATGCATGCTGCACCAATGAACAGCCATTCGTCTTTCGAACATGCGAAATTCCTGACGAATTACGCTGCAGAATCAACAGATTGAGTCGTTCCCGAGGGCACACGTTCGAGGTTCGCTCGCATTTCGTTGATGGGGTTTTCTTAGCGACGTTCGCGCAAGTACCCGATCACCATGGTGGAAAGTTCCTCAACGAGAGACCCGTCGAGCAACGTCTCAGGTCGCTGCTCAATGGCTGCGTGGGTCAACATGTCGATCGCACGAAGCAGAAGAAACGCGCTGAACTCAGGGTTGGGCACGCCAATCTCGTCGCGTCGCTCGTTGAGAAATGCGGCAATCAAAGCACCTGCGCGCGCATCAATCTTGCTCTGAATCCAATCGATCGAACCCAGTTTCACGAACTCTTGCGCAAGCAACTGCTGAATCGGCGAACGATGCTCGTCCACCATGGTCGTCACGACATGTTCTATCGCCTCGCGTAGCCCCATTGAACGCGCCCGATCGAACGCGGCTTGCAGTGCATCGAGGTTAGCGCCCGTGTGTCGCTCGATGAGTGCCGCGACGATCGCATCCTTGCTCGAATAGTACTGATAAAGCGACCCAACGCTCACGCCGGCTCTCTCCGCGATCGCAGTGACACTGGCCTTGTCGAGCCCACCGCGTGCAATTGTTTCGGCCGCCGCCGTAAGAATGGCGTCCACGGTGACTTCCGAACGCTGTTGCCGAGGGCGCTTGCGGGGTGATGTCTTGATCTTTGACGGCACCGATAGAGCATAACGCCTGCCGTCGCGGCGTACGTCAAATGCGAAGGCCTTGGTCGTCGCGTCACGACGCTATCTTCAATTGGCCGTATTTGCTTGGCGATTTCTGATCTCCGGCGGGTCATCCAAAGCGAATGGTTCGTTGCCCGAGCAAAGACCATCCTTTGGCAACCGAGGAGGAGTTCATGTTGAAACTACGCAGTGGAGGAATGGCTGTGCTCGCCATGAGCGTTGGATGTGGCAACTTTCAGTTTGAAGCGCATTCGAACGGAATGGCGCGGGTGATCGGCGCACGTAATGAGCCGAGACAACACGGCGATCAAAACTCCGGACTTCAAAGTCCGGCGAACCAGGGCCCGGGAGCTCATGCAAGCAGCGATTCGATGGCCGCTACGGCCGGGAATCAGTGGCGTGCCCTCTTCAATTTGGTCAACGCATCGGACGAACCGATCCCCAAAGAACAACTCGCTGCATACGCTTCAGCGGCGCAACAACTGAGAGACACACCCGACGGCGCGTTTCACCGTTATTTCGCGACGAGTATGCAATTGATCAACTCATGGCGAATTTCGAGCGATGCGGCACCACAAGAGATCGCGAAGCTGCTCGGTGGGAACGTCGCCACGCAAGGCAAGCTCGCGACGAAAGACAGCGCGGTCACGGTGCGCGCCGAAGCGGGCCATTGCTATACGCTTTTGACATACTTCGTAAAGCCAAGCTCCACCGCAAAAAAGACAAGCGAAGATAATTGGCACGCCTCGCCATCGCACGCGATCCAACGTTTCGAGACAGGTCTAGGCCTTCATCAGCTTGGCGGTGCGAATGGTTTTTGTGCGAGTGCGAACGTTGCCGCGACGAACAAGATGACGCTTTCGTTTCCCGGCTCCAAGAACGCTCTTGCCTACGTGGTTATCGACCATGCGCGAACACAATTCCCATTGTTCCTTTCGACGTATCTTGCGCCTCGCGTACTCGATTCTTGCAACGCCGAGGAGTGGGCGTCTCTTTGGACGGATCCGATTCCGGGAACGGTGGGCTACTTTGGCGGAAAGCCCGTTCTCGGCATTGAGTTCGACAGTCTCGGGAACGGACAACATTGGATGACGTACTCAGACTTGTCGGCCGCCGTCGGACGCACGGTGTACAGCGAAACGAACGATCACAATCCTTCGAAGTTGCACACGGACATTGAGGTCAGCGTTCCAACATGCCGAACGGATCCAACGCATACAACAACCTCCGACACGAAAAGCGTTGCGGAGTGTTGGGCGCGACTCGATCGAGCGTTTGGCCCACGATATGATGCGGCAGAACGTGCGCAGAGGGGAGCGCAGACACAAGGGGCGTACAATGCGGCGATCGACCGCAGTGTTGCGATCAAACGAGAACACAAATCAGCACTCGACTCGCAGTGCAAACCAATTTTCGATCGCGTACAGGCGAGGTGGGAGAAGTCAGTTCACTCGCTTGTGGACCTCTATGGAGAGAAGCCGTACGTAAATTCAATTCCGCGTTACCACGAGCTTGCTGCGATCGGCGCAGCGCCTTTCACAATTCAATACAGGTAATGCCGCCGTTGACTTCGATCTCCGGTTGTCCGATGACGCGCCAGATCGGCCTACGGCTCGATACCCGAGAGAATCGAGGCAGCGACGCAGGCGATCGATCACGAAAGCAAGATTCCTGACGGCAGGCGACTGAGACGATGAACCTTCTCGCCACGTGGCGCAACGAATACCCATCACGTGGCATTGCGGGAGGTTAGTTATGAAACGGGGCTTGCTTATTGTTCCATTCGTCGTCTTCGCGTCGTGCAATGATCCCACGCAAGACACCGAACACCCGCAATCGCCTGCGCCGTCCAATGGGGATTCAGCGATCGATGCCGCAATCCCGCCGTCGCAGCCAGCCGCAACTGTGACACTGCAAAGCGACGATATTTTGCTCATGACGAGTTCGGTGACTGAAAGCCACCCTAAACCGTTGGGCGTCGATGCTCAAAAGTGCTTCACACTGGCACTGCTCCGATCCGACGGGAGTAAATTGCCAATTCGTGATTATACGGGCATCCAGGGAGCAGTCATCGTGAAGGACACGACGATTGCCGATGCCACCTGGCCGGGGGACTGCCAAAACGTCGATAGCCCACTCGGCGTATATGGAATCGAGGCTGGGAAAACGAGCGCCTCCATTCGTATCTCGCAGGGAAATATTGCGCTGACGACGCCTGCCGCGGTGGAGGTCGCAGCTCCGATGGAAACACAGCTGGCTTTGGCGGTCGGCCCGAGTAGGAGCCCCTACGATGCGCTCGGCTACCTCGTCCGCGTGGGACATCCCGCCAAATTAGAACTGGGGTTCGCGCTCGGTGTTGGATCCAGTCAAACGTGGACCGGCGATCCTGTTCCTCATCTAACGGCGCTCGCCCTCACGAATCCATCGGTGGCCACACTCAAAGGGATGACCGTCGAACCGAATCAACCGGGAGAAACAACTCTTGGCGGTTCCTATAGTGGCCGTGTCATCCGGGCCGATGTGAGGCCGGTCGCATTGCTCGTACCAAAGAGCGTGCGATTGGTCTCCTCCGACGTTGTCCTAAGCGGAGCGCAAACAGGTGGCGACAAGGTGCGCGTCTCGTGGCGCTTGCCCAGACCCCAGGTGGATTTTACGGGAGAGTCGTTTTTGATCCCTGCCTGTTACGATAGAACGGACACGAACGCCATCGTTGTTGCTACCAAGGCAGACGGGACCGAGTATCCAAGGCCGTTCACGTTCGTCAGCAGCCTTGACGCGACAAGTCGAATTAAGGACATCGCCTCAACCAAAGGCAAGGAACTCTGTGTCGCAGCTGCATCTCACGGAACAGGTGGCGCCGTAGTGCAAACGTGCATGGACGACTCGTGCGTGGAGTCGACCGTAAACATTGACGACCCAAAATCCATTGCGTTGACTCCGCGGTCGGGTCTCATTGTTTGGTCAACGGCATTAGGTTTTCCGGGCGCCCTCTGTCTTAACGACGTCGACGTGGTCGCCTCTTTTTCCGATGGAACCACCCAGAATGTTGGGCGTTCCCTTAACCTCACGGTGTTTCCGTCGCCAGCCAACGACGTGAACGGGGATCATTACCCGCACCGCGTCGAAGGGCCATCCGCTCGAACGGATTGCTGGCTTGTTTCGACGGTCAATGTCGCGAAATGGGGCGACAAGGCGAAGTTTCGTATGCGCCTCGGCGGTGACGGCGCACCCGAGGTGGCGCTGGAAGCTGTCGTAGCGAAGTGGACGAACTAGAGCTCATAGAGTTCCCCACGCTATCCAGATCGCAGCGTCGCCGCCCGCACCGTATTGTGTAGCAAGTATGCAATCGTCATCGGACCGACACCGCCCGGCACAGGTGTGATGGCACCCGCAACCTCCGCTGCTTCGGCATAGGCCACGTCGCCCACCACGCGTGATTTGTCACCGTCTTGGATACGATTGATGCCGACGTCAATCACGACAGCAAAAGGCTTGACCCATTCACCCCGCACGAGTTCGGCCCGCCCCACAGCCGCGACAAGTACGTCTGCAGATCGACAGAGACCCGGAAGATCCCGTGTTTTTGAATGCGCCATCGTCACCGTCGCGTGCTTGGCCAACAGAAGCTGCGCAACAGGCTTACCGACAATGTTGCTTCGTCCCACCACAACCGCATGTGCGCCCGTAAGGTCGACTCCGCTTTCTTGGATGAGGCGCATGCATCCGAGCGGAGTGCACGGAACGAGGTTCGGCCTTCCGCTAAGGAGAAGTCCGGCGTTGATGGCGTGGAAGCCATCGACATCTTTTTTGGGGTTGATCGATTCGAGCACGCGCGCTTCGTTGATGTGCTTCGGCAATGGCAGTTGGACCAAGATGCCATCCACGGCGTCGTCTTGATTGAGGCGATCAAGAAGCGCAAGAACGTCTGACTCGCTCGTCGTCTCGGGCAGCGTGTGAAGGACCCCGCGAATCCCGACTTCGTTGGCGGCCTTCTCTTTGTTGCGCGTGTAGATCACGCTCGCCGCGTTCTCCCCGACGAGAATGACCTCAAGGCCCGGACGCCTTCCGTGCTTCGAAACAAACCGGTCGACCTCGCCTTTCACTTCGTTGCGCACCGTTTGCGAAACGGCCTTGCCATCGAGAACACGAGCACTCATAGCGCTCGACGTTAGCCAAGTCGCGTCTTCTGAGCCAGCCTCGCGTGGAGCGCGATCATCGCCGCTGCGATCACGAGGCTGATCCACTGCGAAGTCGACAATGCGAGGAAGCCACCGCGGTCGTCGCGCCTCAAAAACTCGAGGAAGAATCGAACGATCGCGTAGAGAATGGCGAACACAACAAAGACGTGTCCGTCGTAGCGCTTGCGCGGAAAGACCCAAAGCATGCAGATTGCAGCGATCGCGAGCGACGCGAGCGACTCATAGATTTGCGTCGGATGAACCGGAAGGCTCGGCAAGTACTTTGACGTGAGAAGGTGCGCCTTCCACTGCGCTTCACTCGCAGAGCTTCGACCTGGGAACGAGAGCGCCCAGGGCAGCGAGCACGGCGCTCCAAAACAACAGCCCGCAAGCAAGCATCCGATGCGTCCGAAACCGAGGCCGACGGGAATCGCGAAACCCGCAAGATCTGCAGCTTTTCCGAGCGGCAATTTCTCCTTGCGGGTTTGCCACCACCCCACGGCAACGGCTGCAATGAGCCCTCCGTAGTACGTGAGCCCACCCGCCCAGAATTTCGCCCACGCCAAGCAGTCGCGTTCCTTCGGATGGCACACGTTTTTCGCCGCGTCCCACACGCCATCGTAGGTCTTGGAGAGGCACTCCGCTTTTTCGAGGGGCCAGTTAACCTGCGACGGGTCGGTGCAGAGATGCACGTAGTCCCAAAAGTAACCATCCGCGATCACATGAAGCAGGCGCCCGCCGAGCACGCCCGCGATGAGCATCGAGATGCCGAGATCGACAATCACGTCGGGGTTGATGCCCATTCGACGGGAGGTCGCAGCACCCACCGCGATCGCGAAGAGAAATCCGACAAGAAGAAGAACGAAGTACGCCGGAAATCCGACGTCCCCGAGGCGAAAAAGTTCGGGGCGCATGCGCCTTATGCGCCTTGAGCGGGCCGCACGTAGTTCGAGCGCTTCTTGGTGAAGAGCATGTCAATGGCCATAAGTAACACGCCCACGCAAATGCACACGTCGGCAACATTGAACGTGGGCCAGCGATGCGGGACCCCTTGTTTCACAACGTAGACGTCGAGAAAATCAATGACGTGGCCATACCGGATGCGGTCGAACACATTTCCAAGTGCGCCCCCGAGCACCAGAGGCAGGCCCCACTTAAGCGCAGTCTGCGACGGATGGAGGCGCCTATAGAGCGAGGAGATAAAAATGATGGCGCCCGCAGACACGAGCAAGAAAAATGGTCGCCTCAGCGATTCCGGTTGCCCCTGAAAAATGCCCCACGCACCACCGCGATTTTTTGCGAGCGTAATGGAGAAATAATTCTTGATAATGTCGATCGTGCCAACCTCGGCAAGGCGTTTTTCTGCCCAATTCTTACTGAGAATATCGGCCGCAAAAGAGAACGCCGCAACGAAGACGAGGAACAACGTCGAAGGCGGCGGAAGGCTCGGATCGAGCACGCGATGCGCAGTGCCTGCGGGCGGTTCCATCCGCTCTCCTGGAACAACGTCCGGCGGCGCTGGTTCCACGGTCGTTTCGAGAGGCGTTTCGAGAGGCGCCGTCGCTGGTTCGATGGAGGTTGATGCTTCGGCCGCGGCCGTGCGCGCTGGCTCGGACGATTCGGAAGTAGAAGGATCGGGCATGGGATTCGGTTCCGGTACGGGCAAGGAGCTATCGTAACCAACCGGGCAAGTCGAGAATTGTTTCCCCACGAAAAGTGTCCATCGAGGCAACAAGAAATGCCGCTCCCGGCCGCGCCCTTCCCCGGTCCCCACGCGTGCCCCCTATGCGTGACATTTGTCTAGTGTTCGTTCATGCCGTCGCCACCGCATTTTCATGCTGAAGTTCATGCTGAAGGGCTCGATAGCGTCTTGTTACCGCGATAGCCCGATCGATGCCACCTGCTTAGCGCAAGACCCACTCTTTGGAACACATTCGTTCGAGCTGCACGCGTAGCCCGCGGGGCACGAGACCGATTCGTCACATGCTTGGGTACATTTGCTGGCGCCCCCGATGCTAGAGCATGTCCCCCCACCCTTGCAGTCGCTATCGTTCGTGCAGGATCCACATAAGGCCGTCTCTCGTGAATTCCCGTCGCAGAAATCGAAATCGCAAAGTTGACGAAGATTTGAGTTCTTAGCTTCCACGCAACGCGGAAGACTGGGATCTGGCGATCTCCATCCGCAAAACTCCTCGTTGTCGTGCTCCCAAATGTTTGCGGGGTCGGCTTCGAGGTATGCTTCGAGTGCAGCCGCACCCCAGTTGGGACCCCAATAGTGCTCGGTGTAGTCACCGTACGATGAGGCGACCGAATCGTTTAGCGGATAAAAGTAGTTGCCGAGATTTCGGTTTGAAAGAACCTGCACATCCTCCTCGGGGCCCCCGTCGTTGCAGGTGTCGTACGCCGGGCAATCGTCGAGGTTGACGTAATTGCCATGTTTTCCATACGCAACAAAGATCCACGGCCGTCCGTACGTGTTGCCATACCAATGCACATTCGAGAGCGTTGCCCACGCCGAGTCGTCGGTCGCTAGATAGTGTGCTGATGTAAAAAGAGCCGTGGACTTCCACCTGTCGGATGCTTGCCACTCGACCTGAAGGACCACGAACTCGGTGTCGCCGACGTGCGATCCCATAAAGGGGAGCGGCATCTCTTTAAAGTACGACATCGCATAATAGATTCGAGCCGTGCGCGTACCCGTGGGTTTCACCGCCCAATAGGGATGCCGGTCCTTGGCAGATTCTCCCGAAGCAAAGCGCAGCCTCGGCTGAAATTCGCTCGCGAGCGCGAGCTCACATTCGTCATCAAGCGAATCGTGATCGGCATCAACGGTTAAGCCCGCTGTGCATTGTGCCCATGTATAGCCGATGTGTTGTCCGCTCTCGGCCAACGCAAACGAGCTGTAACTCGCAAAGGTAAGAATTGAAGCGGTCCCGAGTGCAACATGAACACTGCGCATTCCAATCACCTCGGAACATTACAGTTGCACACGTTGTACCACGCTAGCGCAAGCGCAAGATCATTGACGAAATGACTGACTCGCGTCGACTGCTGCTAATTTTTCTGGCCTTGTAAAGGACCTCCTGGACGGAGGCATGTTCAACGCGATTTTCAGATCGCCCGCAGGTTTGTCCTGAGGGTGCGTTTCGATTCGCAACGATTTACGCGTGTTGCGACAAACCGTTCACGTGTTCGACAACCTTCTCATCCGCTTCGGGTGTCATCACTTCTGGAACGGGAATGCCGAGCAGATCCATGTACTCGGCCGCGACCCACACAGGCCCGACGAGCATGTAGTAAGCGTCGTCGACAAACGAGGGCTTCCGCTTCTCGAACACTCCATGCCCAATAAACTGCAGAGCCCAGCCGCCCGCGAACAATGCGCCTGCGAGTGTGCGCGAAACGAACGCCACCGGAAGCGACGCCACAATCATGGGGATCCCGATGACGTGCGTAAGCTTGGTGCCCGGGTGTTTATGCTCCTCGGCATATTGTTTCATATAGGCGCGTAACGTCTTTTTTGGCTTAAAGCGATCGAGCATGTCGGCAAGTGTACGACCGAACGCAGTCGGTGCAAGGTCAGCCGGTGCATATGAAACAGGGTGTTCGTAAGGCTTTTGCGATAAGTTATGGTGATGCGCCTTCGGCCTTGGATCCTCATAGTGGGCCTCGCATTGGCAGGGGCCTGCCTGCCGTCAACGAACGATGTCGACCAGACCTGGCTCGATGGAGGCACACCGCCTCCCGCCTTTGGGGGAGCAGACGGCGGCCTCACGGCATACGATGCGTCCGCGAGTCGTGCATTTGAAGCGTTCGGTTTGTCCCCATCGCACGGACCTTTCGCCGGCGGAACGCGCGTCACACTTCAAGGTCGCGGGTTTATTGCCTCCATGCAGATTTCGGTCGGCGGCGTTACGGTTGCGGCAAACGACGTTGTGGCCAGCACAGCGGAGCGCGCCACGTTCGTTGTCCCCGCCGGAACTCCCGGGCCCGCAGATGTCAAAGTCGTCCGCCTCGACTCGGGCGAGGAGCGCACGCTCGTCGGCGCCTTTACGTACGACACAGCCTACCTCTCACCAAGCGAAGGTGCGCTCAGTGGCGGTACGCGTGTGCGTATCATTGGAAGCGGCACAGCCTTCAACCCCTCCCTTCGAGTGCGCATCGCCGGGAGTGATTGCACCAACGTCGAGGTAAAAGGCCCCACCGAAGCGTACTGCCTTACGCCTGCTGGTACCGCCGGCGCGAAGGACGTCACCATCGAGACTACACAATCAACATTATCGTTGCGCGAGGCCTTCACATACACCGACGGCACGGACGCGTATCGCGGTGGCCTCTCGGGCTCCGCACTTTCCGGTACCATTCGCGCACTCGTGTTCAACAGCATGACAGGCGATCCGGTCCCGGGCGGGAAAGTCGTCGTGGGTACAGACGCTGCCACTGCGCTCATCGGCACAACTTCCGCCTCGGGGAGCGCATCGATCACCGGTGTCGTCGGCTCGAAGGCAACGGTCACCGTGGCCGCAAAGTGTTTCCACCCCATTACATTTGTGGACGTTCCGGTCGATACAGTCACGGCGTTCGTAGGGCCCATCATGACGCCCGAGTGCATGAAGGGCGACCCGGCATCGATGGGCAACTACACGCCAAGGCTGACAGGGACCGTTCAAGGTGAACTCATCTGGCCGGACGTCGAGTTCAAACGTGGCAATTGGTACAACGTTCCGGCGCCGGTTCGCTCGACGGAACGTCGCGTTGCCTACGTATTGCCGGCAAGCGCTTTCGCCAACGACAGTTTCAACCTGCCGAGCAGCACCCTCGCGGTGACCCCGGAATCGACGGGATCGGCGGGTTACGCGTACAAATCCACGTTCTATACGGGGATGCAGAACCTCTATGCGTTGGCGGGTATCGAAGATCGTTCGGTTGACCCTCCCAAATTCACGCCCTACGCCATGGGTATCGCGCGCGGTGTTGTCGTCGATGCCTACACGCCTGCGAAACACGTCGACATTCGGATGACCACTGTGCTCGACCAAGCGCTTCGCGTGTCGGCAACGGTCCCTCGAACGACCAGCGGTGCTCCTGATCACATCAATGTGCAACTCGCCGTCACAACAGCGCAGGGTGCATACGCTCCGTTACCTCTCAGTTGGCGACAATCCGCCCTACCCCTCGCTTCACCGATATCGTTCGTCGGTATCCCTTCGCTCAGCGGCGATCTCAGCTCGGAGTCGTACGCGCTCACGTTGGTTGCAACAACGCATCCCTACGATACGTATCCCATGACCGCGCTCAATCGTATTCTCGTGCGGGATACGAGCTCTACACTCAACGTCACGGGATTCCTTCCCCTTCCCTCGTTGACAGATCCACCCCTGGGCCGATGGACAGGAGGGCGAGTCGCAATTAGTTCCACAGCAAGTTACGAATTATCGCTCCTGATCCTTGTGTCGGGCGGTGGTCTTGTCCAATGGGCCGTTGTGGCACCAGGCGCGACGCCAACGTATGTGCTCCCTGACTTGGGTCAAATCAAGGATGCGTCTTCGCTCGTCCCTGGGCCGCTTCAGGTTTATACGTACATCACGCGAATGTCCCCGTTTGACTACGCATCATTGCGCTACGGTCAGTTGTCCACCAGCGCGTGGAGTGCGTATGCGGCGATACTTACATCGTCGACATACTAGGTCCCCGTGACAAACCCATGCGCCGAGCCCTCGCTTTTCTTGTAGCTGTTTCTTCCTTCGCACTTCTGGCCGGTGCGTGTCGCTTTGATAGATCGTACCGCGACGTCACCATCAGCACCGCGGGCGCGTGTACCGTTGGCGAAAAGCGCTGCAATGCGGAGCATGTCGAAGAGTGCGCGCGCATGGATGGGGGCACCGGCTGGATCGTTCGCGACGATTGCGCAGCGAAGAGCCTGATTTGTGCGCCCGGAATCTACGTGTGCGCAAGTTGTCGCCCCGCAGATAAGGGCTGCAAAGGGGCAGATGTCC
>JAHFDX010000542.1 GCA_023248785.1 Myxococcales bacterium | reverse complement strand
TGGGGCGGATGGGAGAAGTGCTAGACCTAATCGAGGATACTTTGCGATGAGCGTCAACCCAACCCCCCCCTGCCGCATCATTCCCGCGCCGGATGTACACGTTCGGGAGTTCGACGGTGAGCTCGTGTTGCTCGATCTCAAGCGAGGTGAGTACTTCAGCCTCAATGAGATTGGTCTGCACATGTGGAACTCCATTGGGGCAGGAACCTCGCTCGCCGAAGTGGCAAAAGAGATCGCGATAAGTTACGAAATTGAAGAAGTTCAGGCGCTATCGGATCTCATCGACCTTCGAGACAAGTTGCTGCGGGCGCATCTCGTTCTCGAGGTGAAGTGATGGCCCATCGAGGCTCTGCGATCGCCTTTGCGGCAATGCATGGGTGGCACTTGGTCGTCGCTGCGGCGGTTTTTGGCATGCCGCTCACGCGCGCGCGTCATGCCATTCGTTGGCTTGCGCATCGAGTTCCACCAATCGACATCCACGAGGCCAAACAATGGCAAAGGTCGCTGGGCTGGGTAGGAACATGTCTCACGCGCTCTCTTGCCATTTCAGCCCGATTGCCTGACTCTGAAGTAGTTATTGGTGTTCGGCGTGAGAACAAGCGGGTGTTGGCTCACGCGTGGGTTGAGGTTGGTGGAGGACCGCTCGTCCGTGACGATGCGGCTTTTGAAACGATGGCTCGCGTTGTTGTATCGCGGGCTCGCAATCTCGGCACGGGTCCGATATCTTCACTCTAGGAGAACGAACATGCCCTTTAGAGCTCGACTTTACGTGCTTCTTGGTGCGGTGGCGACGGCTGCAACGGCATCAGCGTTTGTGGCTTGCAGCGGCACGGTTGTTCCAACCACAGACGGCGGTCCTGACGCTACTGGTGGCGACGCCGGCGACGCGCAAGTGTCCGACGCGGGATCGGATGCCACCGACGCGCTGTCCGACGTAAAGCCGTTTGAGGCTGGCGTTGATGCGAGCAAGAAAGATCAGATCAACGCATTTATCGCACAGGGTGCGAAAGCGTTTTGCGATCGCACGCGCGACTGCTGCAGCATTCAAGAGGCCAAATTTCAGCGCACGATGTGCGAGGCCTCGTTGACGGGCAACGGTCTTGCCACTTCGAGCATTGGAGTGATCGAACTGCAGGCCGATTATTCGAACGTCACGTTCGATGCGGTCAAGGCCGCTTCGTGTATTGCCAAGCTGGGAGGATTCACGTGCGGCGACGTGCCAACAGCGGAACTTTCTGACATGATTTTTGGAGACTGTTCGAAGGTGATTTTGGGCACGCAAGGCAACGGCGGTGCCTGCAAGCGTGCGATTGAATGCACGTCCGGCCTTTTCTGCGAGCGCATGGATGCGGACGGTGGTGGCGCGGGAACATGCAAGCCCATTCGTGCCGTCGGCGCGGCGTGCGGAGATTTCCCAGAAGCTGTTTCGCACCAGTTCGATCCCACGGTTCAGCAGGAAGCGTGCAGCTACCGGCAACAAGGCATCACGGGATTCTGCGACGACAATTCTGCAAATCGTGCGAATTGGAAGTGCACGGCGCCGGCAGCTGACGGCACGGCGTGCGCCATTCACATTGGCTGTCAATCGCGCACGTGCGGAGGAGCCACTGGCGTTTGTGGCCAACCGGTCAACAACAACAGCACTGCGAACTGTTCTGCCTTCATCAAACCTTGAAGCCGCACTAACCCCACTTAACAGGGCCGGCCCGTCATTCGAACCGTTGTCGCAAAGATAGGGGGGCGGGCGCGGCTTTCCATAGCCTTCACGGCCGCAATGGTTGCGGCCGAATATGTGTTGATCGGGACGGCGGCGCTCAACGCGGACCAGCCTGCACGCGCTGGTCTTTTGGCAACGGCCGCCGCGGTCGCCATTGGAGTGCGGCGCCTCAGTGAATCATTGGGTCTCGCGTGGATCCGGCGTGATCTCATAGTTGCGTTCGCACACGCGGTTCTCCGTTCGCGCGTTTCGATGACCTTGCCGTCCGCGCTGGAGAGCTTGGATGCGTGCGAGCGGGTGCTTGGCGGCTCCATCCCCGTTACCTTCGGAGCTGGTGCGGCGATCTTGGTGTTGCTGCCTTCTGTGGCCACACGGCTCGATGGCGCCCATGTCATTGCTGCAGTCGCCGGCATGACGCTCGGGGGTGCGTGCTTACTTGCATCCCCATATGCACGACGGATCTCCAACGCGTCGTTCGATGCCTACGATCACCTGTGCGTCCAACTAAACGGCCTATTGCTGGGTCGCGACGAAATTGTATCTAATGGTGCGACGAATAAGCTCGTCGCAAATATCGACTCCGTCTCGCATGCTTGGGCCGCGCGCGCACGGTGGTCGCAGGGCGTGGGAGGTGTTCTTCGTAGAGCGCCGGTGGTTGTGGGTGCCCTGGGCACCCTTGCTATTTTGCTCGCTGCGCAAGGCGCCATTCATGTGCAGACGCTCGCACCCCTCGGCGCGCTTGTTTGGGCTGCCATCGCGTTGGTAAGTGCGGTCGTTGAAGGGGGACAACAACGCGGACGCGTCCAGACCTTGATCACGGTTTTCACGCCGATGCCGGCGACACTAAAGGGGCAAGAGACACTCGTGCATGCGAAGGATTTCTCCCTTCTTACGGCGCGGGCTCTTCAATTTGAATATGGCACGAACGGATCGTTGTGGGCCCGGCCCGTAAATTTTTCGCTTCGAAAACCCAACTTTATCGTGGTGACGGGTGCGAATGGGTGCGGCAAGAGTACGTTGCTCCGGCTTCTTGCAGGTCTGCTCGAGCCCACCGCAGGCGCATGGACGGTCGAGGTGCAGTTGGGGGATGCAAAACCTCGCCATGCAGTAGACCTTCGTCTCGCGTATATGCCTCAACGCCCATATATGGACTTGGAGGGTTCTGTTCTTGATGCACTGCGGTTCCCCGGTAGAGACATGGCGGTTAGCGTTGCAACCCGCGTTCTTTCGCAAGTGCCGATATGGGGCGTCCTTGTGCATCGTGCACCCGAGGCACCGTTGAATGTCCGTGTGTCCGAGCTTTCGGCTGGCCAAAAACAATGGCTCGCGATCGCGCGCGTCCTCGCCGAAGATGTTCCACTTGTGCTTCTCGATGAACCGGAGGCGAACATCGACAATGCGGGGATCGACGCGCTAACGGAGGTGCTCGGAGCGTTGCGTTCGCGTTCGTGCGTTGTCGCGGCCGTTCATGACCCGCGGCTCATTGCTCTTGCAGATCAGGTGATCGCCTTGGATGGCTCGTCACCGAACGATCTCGACGCGAGGGCAGTCAGGTAACACTTCTGCACGCACCTTTGGCATGTGCGTTGTTACGCGCTCAGGCGCGCCGAAGGC
>JAHFDX010000541.1 GCA_023248785.1 Myxococcales bacterium | reverse complement strand
CAACTTCTTGTATTCGCCGCCTTTGCTGAGGAGTTCTGCATGCGTTCCGTGTTCCACGATTCGGCCCGATTGAAGTACGTAGATTGCGTCAGCTTCGGCAGCAATTTTGAGTCGGTGGGTGACGAATACAACGGTCCGTTCTGGCGTCAGCGAGCGTACTGTTGTGAGAACCGCCGCCTCCGTGCGTGAGTCGAGCGCTGCGGTAGCTTCGTCAAGAAGAAGAACTCGCGGGTTGCCTAGAAGTGCTCGAGCGATCGAAATGCGCTGCCGCTGACCCACAGCAAGATTTGAGCCCCGTTCCCCTACGATCGTGTTGTAGCCGTCGGAAAGCGCGAGCGCGGATTCGTGAAATCCCGCCGCTGTCGAGGCTTCTACGATCTCTTCATCGGTTGCAAAGGGCTTGCCCATGGCAATGTTCGCGCGCACGCTCGTATTGAGGAGAAACGGCTCTTGCAGCACCGCACGAATTTGCGCCCGGAGCGACGCTTCCGTCGCCGTCCGAAGATCGTGTCCGTCGAACGTCACGCTGCCTTGATCGGGATCGTAAAGACGCAGCATCACATTCAGGACAGATGTCTTCCCGGAACCGCTTGAGCCGACGAGGGCGATGAAACTGCCGTGAGGGATTTGCATGTCGATTCCAGCGAGGGCTGCGGAGCGTTCGCCGTACCGCAAATGAACGTTTTGAAGTTCGATGCGTTTCTGTAACAGGGGTAAATCCTTCGCGTCGGGAGCCTCGACAATGTCGGGCTTATGATTCAGCACTTCGTCGATGCGGGTCATGCCCGCGGCTGAATGGAGAAGCGTAGGGAGACGCCCTGCCAAATCGCTCGCAGCATTGATGATGCTGGTGAACATCGGGTAGAACGCCAACAACGATCCGACTGTGGATGTTTTGCGAAGAACCAAGAATGCGCCGGCTGCAAGAATGAGCACTGACTGCAACTGAAGCGCTGCGTGAGGAACTCGGTACACAATGTAACCGAGCAAATTGGATCGCACGTTCGCGCGGAAGTAGGTGGTGAGCCGCTCCACAATGCTCGCGCGCTCAGCCGCCGCGAGACTGAATGCCTTGATCGTCGCTTGCGCGGAAATGGTCTCTTGGACCGTCGCTTGAACGGCTCCGCGTGCTTGCTGCACATCATACGCCGCGGCGGCTGCGCGTGGCACCATCCACATTCCGCTCAACACCACCAACGGGCCGCAAAGGACTCCAAGAAGCGCCAAACGAGCGTCGAGCCAGAAGAGCGTCGGTATTCCAAAGACCAATGTGAAGAATGACGTCATGCCTCCTGAGCCGAGACAATTGTAGAGCGCGCCTTCAACTTCACCCATATCGGTCGAGAACCGTGCGACGAGATCGCCGACCCGCGTCCGTGCGTAATACGCGAGCGACAATCGTTGAAGGTGATTGAAGACTTTCTCCTGCAAGTCACGCAAGACGGATGTCTCGAGCCACGCACTCAAGTAGTCGCGGGCGAGACCCACTGCCGAGTTTACGATGGCGGCCGCGGCCAGCGTGACGATGAGCAGCAAAAGGAGCTTCGCGTCTTTGCGCACCAACCCTTCGTCGATGAAGTACTTGAGGCTTGCTTGCGTACCCAGCTCGAGGCCCACCTCGAGCAAAAGCGCGAACATGAGAATCGCAGTGGCGCGTGGGAACAGAGACACGGCCCGTCCGAGTCGAAGCAGGAGTGCCCCCATCGACATCGGTTTCGCGGGCTTTAGCGCGGGTGGTGCCATGACCGCATCGGGACTTACATGCCCACGAGCCGAATCAGGCGATCCCATGGACACGAGCGTACGCTACATGCACGCCAGATTTAGAGAGTGATTGTTGGAGCCGCTTCGGCGGATCAGTTGTTCCAATGTTGCATCGCGCTCGCCATGGCCCACTTCAGGGCGACAGCCGTTCGGCCTTGGCGATTTTGCATGAAAGTCTTCTCTTTGCTCGACGCCCAAAATGGGCTCGAGCTGAAGAAGGTCCTCGAATAGACCGACCCCGGATAGGTCGACGAAAAATCACCGGTCGACCAGTTGCCACTGAACTTCACGTAGCTCGCTGGGTTCGAGTACTTCGGATCGCTCTTGTTGATGTTCGAGTAGCTCGGGTACCACCTTTGGAGTGCTTGCACTTCGAAGGTGTCCCAGTCAGACGGCGAGCTCTGGTGGTACACACCAAACCCGTGCGCGGGTACACCCATGTCCGCGACATAGTGGAGCAGGAGGCCAAGGAACCAATACGCTGCATGCTTGTTGCCGTGCGCGTAGTAGTATTGAGCACTGTACCAAGCGACCTCGGGCTTCTCACATGCCGAGTTGGTTCCGACTACCGCTTGACGAATTTGCTCTGAGGTCGGATCGCTCAATTTGAGATCGTGGATCTCGGCGTTGGTACCGTCGATGATCGCCGAGCGGTAGGTGGTCAACTCGGAGTACGTGCCTTGAAGCTGGCCCATCGCGTACTCCGCAAGGTACGAGTGCGTCGCATGCGTGGGATTGCCCCCTTGGCTGTCCCATGCTTGCTCATCGGAACCTGTGGGCGCTTCGGATTCATTCGCGTCTGAGCAGCCATTGATCGTCAACGATGAAATTGCTGCGACAAACCCGTATCTCAACCATTCGCGCATCGTGTGGCCCTCCCTAGAGACTGAGACGTGAATGTACGCATTTACATACATCGGCTCATAGTCAAGAACGTTGCGCCGCCCGTGACCGAAATCGTGCATGAGCTCTGCCTAATGAGGAGTCTCGTGCGTCTCCGAAGTCCCTCAAAACGTCTCAAGAGCTTGACGACGATGACACGTCGAGCCACGGATTCTTCCCACATAGGAGGGCTGTGCTTTGCCGAACCGTTTTCTTGTCCCGACGATCCTCGGGGTAAGTCCGTTTGAACATCCGGATGCGAAGCTCGTAGCTGCGTTTAATACGAAGGATGCGCTTGGAGTTCTCGATCTAGGACACCACCCGACTTTGGCGAAGCAAGCTCTAGCGGAGTGCAGGTCGCGGGCATTTGGTGTTCGTATTGCTGAAGGATTGTCTGTTTCTGCAGACGAGCTCCCTCCTGCGGTTCGTGTTGTCGTCGTCAGCGGTTCTGATGAGCGCACGAACTGGGGCGCTCGGTTTGTCATTGCCCAAGTCACGTCTGTTGCCGAGGCGAGTGCTGCGGCCGCACGAGGAGTTTCTGGGATCATCGTCAAAGGCAACGAAGCGGGCGGAAGGGTTGGATCCGAAACATCGTTCGTGCTGATGCAGCGCGTCCTTGATGCAGTGACGTTGCCAGTCTGGGTACAGGGCGGCATCGGTCTGCACACCGCACCGGCGTGCGTCGC
>JAHFDX010000540.1 GCA_023248785.1 Myxococcales bacterium | reverse complement strand
TGAGCCGCGCGCGCTTCACTTTTTCACCGTTGACGAAGGTGCCGTTCGTTGACCCGAGATCTTCGAGCCACACCTGGTCGCTCTCAACGGAAATGCGCGCGTGTTTGCGACTCACCATGTCTTCGACGAGCACCATGTCGAGATCGCTTGAACGCCCGACCGTGATGATCTTGTCCGCCTGCAGCGGGAACTCTCCACCTTGGTATTTGCCGCTAATAAAACGCAGCAAAAAACCGCTTCCTGTGCGAAGCGAAAGCGAAGCCGACGCCTTTGGAATTGGGTCTTGCATCGTGGACGGGGGATTCTAAAAACGTACCGAGGCTTGCGTAACGAGGTCAAGTCGCACCTTTTTTGCCTCTACGTGTCAGGTTTATCACTGGGCGCTTGCGCTCGTAAGGTCCGTGGTAGTTTTTGTTTGTGCGCTTATCCTTGAACGCGTCGCTACCCTTGCTCGCTCTATTCGCCGTTGGGTGTCGCGGTGCGTTAGGTATTACTGCGCTCGACAGTTCGGTGGTCGATGTGGGGGCAGGCGATGCCGGCGGGGACGCTTCCGACGTTTCCGACGCTGGAGATGCAGGCGACCTCCGCCGTTGGGCTGTGTGGCCAATGCCAGGCGCCTCGCTCGATGCAGGCAACTATGCGGCAATTGCGGATGGGGCGGCCGTCGAGGACCTAACCACCCACCTTGTGTGGGAAACCGCAGGCGTGGTGACAGCGGATCTCGCCCAGGAAAACGATCGAGGTCGGGAGCGATGCCAAGGTCTTGAACTTGCCGGTCTCACGGGGTGGCGGCTTCCGACGCCGATCGAGACCGTCACGCTCTACAACGTCACGTCCAAGGACGAGATCGCGTGGTACTCAGCGACGTTTGGGACGCAGCACGACACCAACGGATTTTGGACTCGCTCTCTATCCGCGGACAACACCCTTAGCTACTGGCAGGTGAACTTCCTCCGAACATCTGCGGGATTTACGGCCGTGACCGATGTGAAGGCACGGCTGTCGATTCGCTGTGTGCACGACGGAAAGGTGCCGTTGCCTTCTCAATCACACTACGAAGTGCACGACGATTACGTGATCGATCAATACACGAAGCTCGCCTGGCAGCGCCAACGTGTGGAAAACCTCACGGTCGAGCTTGCAGCCACACGATGCAGGCAGCTCTCGGCGGGACCGTACACGAGCGGCTGGAAGCTCCCTTCGGCAAAAGAGGTTCTAACGTTGGTCGACGATTCCAAGTTCGATCTTGCCTTGGATACGAGTGCATTTCCGGATTTGACCGAATACAAAAGCTGGACGTCTACGCCCTGGGGGCCTGTCGATGGGGGCGTAGGAAACCTAGCAGTCGACTTCAAAACAGGATTCGCGGGCATGCTTGCTCCTGGGGAAAGGTCCGCATTTCGCTGCGTGTACGATCTCAATTGATGTGCAGCGCGAGCGCACCTTCCGTCCCCACATCGGCCTCCACAAGTGTAGTAGAGTGGTCGCGATGCTCCATCGCGTAACGAATGCGATCGAACGCACGAGCTCAGGGCTGCAAACACGCGTGCGCATTGTGTACGCGGGAGGTGCCGAGCCGGTGGAAGTTCCGCTCCCGCCTGTGGGGGTTGTGCTTGGGGCCGACGCTGCGTGTGACGTTCATATTGACGATGTGGCGGTGTCACGAAAACACGTGAGTATTGTTCCACGTGCGTCGGGGTTCGAAGTGACTGACCTGCAGTCGAGAAACGGCACATGGATAGACGGCGTGTCGATCACAAATGCGGTTGTGCCCGTGGGCACAAGCTTGCGTTTGGGGTCGACCATCGTTCAACTCTTACCTGCCGAAGAGCCGTTGTCACTCGAGCCAAGCGCGCGCACGCAGTTTGGTTCCATGTTTGGACGAAGCGTCGCCATGCGGACGGTGTTTGCGATGCTCGAGCGTGCAGCGCAATCGAACGCTCCAGTACTCCTGTTGGGTGAAAGCGGAACAGGAAAGGAACTCGCGGCGAGGGCGGTCCACGAGCAGGGCGCACGCGCGAAGGGCCCTTTTGTCGTGTTCGATTGCGGCGCGGCGAGCGATACCCTGATCGAGAGCGAGCTCTTCGGCCACAAGAGAGGGGCGTTCACCGGCACAGTAGCCGATAAGCCAGGTGCATTTGCACTCGCGCACAACGGAACGCTGTTTCTCGACGAAATCGGTGACCTGCCGCTCAATTTGCAACCAAAACTGTTGCGATTGCTCGAGCGCGGGGAAGTAACGCCACTCGGCGGGCGAAAGTCAGAGACGTACGACGTTCGCATTGTTGCAGCGACGCATCGCGATCTTTGGAACGACGTCGGCCGAGGGACCTTTCGTGGCGATCTGTATTATCGATTGGCTGTCGTCGAGGTGCACCTTCCTCCTCTTCGTAAGCGCGCGGAAGACATTGCCGAGTTGGTTCGCCATTTTGTGGCCCACAACAGCGGTCGCGCCGATACCGTGGCAGGACCGACGCTTGATCGCTTGGTTGCATACCAATGGCCGGGCAACGTTCGCGAACTTCGAAACGTGATTGCCCGAGCCGTCGCCCTCGCTCCGCCTAAGGCACGCTTTGACGAAATGCCCGTCATGTTGCGACCGTCAGCCAAGCAAGCTGCGGAAGAGCCCCTCGTTCGGGCAGACGTCCCCTATCACGATGCGAAAGCCGCGCTCATCGAACGCTTCGAACGTGAGTACATGAAGGATTTGATGCGTCGAGCCGACGGCAACATTTCACAGGCGTCGCGGATCGCAGGCATCGAACGCAAGTATCTTTACAAGGTGCTGGAGCGTAATAGCTTGCTGTCGGGTCGAGCGAAGGAAGACATGGAGGAGTGAGCGTGTCACCCTGCGCGGCGTGGTGGCGTAGCGGTGATGAAGAGATGTTCACGCCAGGCTTCCAGGAGCGCGCGAGCAGCGGCCTCGGATCGCGCGAGGGGCGTCCGCTTTAGTGCCAGTGTGCGACGCCACGGTCCGTTGCCCGTAGCAATTGTAAGAAATACATCGATAAGTACTCGATCCAGTCGAACCTCACCAAGTTCGGCGAGAGGGAGTGACCAGTAGCGGCGCCGCTTAAGCCCTCGCGGCTGTTCGAGAAGCATGATTCGCTTTTCGGTGACCGCGAATGCGCTTGGCGCTCCATCGTCGCCGATGAAGTCGGACCCCGATGGACGCGCAATTATGGTTCCGAGCCCAAACCCCAGCAGAACTTCACCATCGCACAGATGTGGTTCAAAGACCGCAGCAGGAGATTCCATTGCCACCCAACGCCGACAACAACCATGAACCATGCCAGTCTCGATGGGACCAAAACACCCTCGTGCAACCTTATGTTT
>JAHFDX010000539.1:780-3337 GCA_023248785.1 Myxococcales bacterium | reverse complement strand
ATGAACATCTTTTTGCCGTGGCAGGTGAACGAAGACGGCACGGAAAACGAAACCCTCAATCACATCGGGCGGCATGAGCTGTTTCGATATTTTTCCAAAGCGATCAAGGGCGATCCGAAGATAGACGACTTTGTGATCGATCACGCCGATCGGGTGAATCAGAATTCGGTGGAAGCCGTGATGCAGGTACGCGAATCAAACTCCGAACCGGGTCGCTACTTCGCAGTTGATGGTCCCGAGTTTGGAACGGCCGCGTCCGGTCTCATCATGTCGTTCACCTTGCCGCCCGATCGGCCGGCGGATTCCATTTCGTTGGAATACGTTACCGATCCAGAAACGCGCGATAGAGATCAGGCCCATGGCCTTGGCCGTTACCGCACGCCCACCCAGCTTCGCGACGGAACGATCCTCGCTTCGTACACTCCCGCAAAGGGCGAAGAAACCACGATCCGCGATCAAGGTTTCGATCGTTCGAGTTACCGGTTCCGCGTTGTGTCTCTGAAGAAGGATAGCAACTACTCCGTTGCGGATCGCTTGCTTACGAGTGGTCTTACCAAGTCCGTTGAATGGTACACCCCAGATGTTAAGCAGAATTTCTCAGGTGAACTCTGGGAGCTCGATGCCGTCGAGATCTACGAACGCACACGCCCTGCGATGCGTGGGCCGAAGATCGAGGCGCCGGAGCAGAGCATCTTTGATGCGACGGGAGTCAACGTAGACACCTTTAGGAGTTGGCTCGCGTCGAAGAAGCTCGCTCTCTTAGTGAGTCGAAATGTAACTCTTCGTGATTTTCTTGATCGTCAACAGCCCTACAACCTGCGCATTTCCGGAACGTCGACGCAAACGGTTACCGACGGCAAGGTGTACGACATCAAGCACCTTCAATTTGTCCAAGCCGATCAGATCCGTGGGATTTCATCGAGTGCAGGTCGTCGCGTCCTTGCCCAATTCCTTCACGACGATGCGGCGATCCAAGCAAACGGAAATTCTGGCGTTCAGGGCGCGGTTAAGCTTGCGACCGACGGATCGATGGCCGCATTTGTCCCGGCAAGTCGAGCGATGAGCTGGCAACTCCTCGGACCGGACGGCACGCCCGTCGTGCGCGAACGTTACTGGGTCTCGTTTCAATCCGGCGAAGTGCGCGTGTGCGCTGTATGTCACGGGCTGAGTTCAAAGAGTCAAATCAGCGGACCCGTTCCCACCAATCCACCCGAAGCGCTTCGCACCGTCCTCGCAGCGTGGAAAGTGACGAATCCGTAGGGAAGCAGATCTTGGAAGCACCCGATTAATCCCACGGCTCACTGGCGTCGCCGCCACCGCGCACCACGCCCGAGTTCATAACCCTCGGCCGTGGTGACTACGAGCGACGGCGCCCCGGGGTCGTCTTCGATGATCACGCGTAGCTTGCGAATGGCGACTTGCATGCGCTTGTCGTCACGAAGCGCATGGTACGAACGCAGCTCCCAGACCTTGGTGGCGAGTGCTTCCTTGCTCGCCCGACCTCCCGAGGAAGCAAGCGCTTCGAGGATTCGTAGAAGCAAAGCCTTGCTAGCGAAGTCGACCTCGCTTCCGTTGGGCAGGCGAACGCGGTGTGCGACGGAATCGATGAGCCAACCCAGGTTGAACGTCGCATCATCCGGATTGTCAACGCTCCCGCCGACGCGGGCAATCGAGAAACCCATCCATTGCTCGTAACGCTTTAGGACAAGCGCATCGATCCGATCCAGCCGCGCGGCCCCGCCGCAAAGTACGCGCGCCCGACGACAAGCAACAGGTGAGACATACCAAGCGGTTGTTGCGATGCGTTCGATCTCTTGAAGGTCCGCGCCCTCGGCACTTGCCGCGAGGTGGAAGTTGGCTTCTTCAGTCAACCTCCTCGATCCGGAGGTGTCTCCGATCTCTCGAAGGTCGCCGGCCGTGCGGACAACCTCGTCGCGCGAATCGTGCACGATCAGTGTGTCCATTAACGTCGACAGAGCCGGAAATTCGAACGTATGCAATCCGAACGTGCGCGTAATGTCGAGCGCTTCGAGGGCTTTGTGACGGGCCACGGCAGAGGCGCCGTCGAGGAGCGCGCGATTCGCGTCTGCAAGAAGAAAGAGCGAGCGGGCACCTTCGTGAAGCGTGCCCCAAGGAACGTTGAAAGGTGGCAGTGGCGCTGAGGGAAGACCGAGTCGTACCTGGAGGTCTACCCACCACCCTTCGATGACTGCGCGCACCGGGTGAACGATGGCGGGAAGGCCCTCGAGGTCGGGTTCTGCACGAGCGTAGAACATCGACAATCGGACGCGGTGGTGAAAGCAGAGAAGCGCAATGTCGGTATGCCGACTGCGAAGGCTTTCCTCCATGAGAAGGTCAATGGTGCTGTCGAGACCTTCGAATTCGCCCATCACGATGCGCCGTCGGATATCGATCTCTCGGACCATCAGCGATTGAGCCGAGCGCATCGCGACCAGCTCCTTTACGATTCGCGACGTTTCGGAGCATTGCCCGATTTCGAGCGCCAGCCGCGCTTCAAGCTGGAGTCGCTCCTGAACGTGCGAGAGCTCAACGGATT
>JAHFDX010000539.1:0-770 GCA_023248785.1 Myxococcales bacterium | reverse complement strand
CCATGCGCGGAAAGCTTCGGAGGCCGCGCGAATATGGCCGAGCCCGATCAAGGCAATCACAACGTCGGCGCCGACGGCGCGTCTCGTTGTCGGTGAAAGACGCGGAAGGGCTCTTCGCGCAAGCTCGAGTCGATCGCGCGCCCCCTGAAAATCGCCCGTAAAAACAAGCGTTCGAAGAAGAAGTACGTCACGCCGCACAAGCGCGTCGTCGCTCTTGGTTTCAAGCGATTCGAGCAGCGAGCGCGCATCTTGATGTTGACCCAGTGTCGCGAGCGCCCTCGCTTCGACGAGTCCAGCCTCGAACGAAAGGGACGGATCACGCGCCCGCGCGGAACGGGCTGCGTCCAGCGCTTCGTGCAAGCGAAGCCGAGCATATGAGGCACTTGCCCACATCAGTTCGTCCACGGGCGACGGATGCGTTGGCCTTACAACGCGTTCGAGAACTTCCGTGCTCCCTAGTTCGACGGCCGCGCGCAGGTGGAATGGAACCAATGATTCGTCGAGATTGCGATCAAGCAACCGAAACACTTCGAACGCGTACCCCCCTGAAAGCAAGGTTTGAAGCTCGCGGTCTAGCAACGCCTTTGCTCTATCGAATGCCTTGGCCTCGAACCATAATCGCAGGGCTTCGAGTTTGGCCGACGGAAGCTCCGCCCGCTCCAGCGCTTCCGCCACTTGCAACTCCAGACCCCCTAAGTCTTCCGCTCGGTGTTCAGCGCGCAAGAGGGGGCGTGCCACGTCGTGGATGCGAACGGCTAGCCCTGCTCGTT
>JAHFDX010000036.1:8045-13296 GCA_023248785.1 Myxococcales bacterium | reverse complement strand
CTCGGCACGAGCCTCGATCTGGACGATCTTCTATCCCTCATCCTAAAAAAGGTGACCGAAGCGCTCGAAGCGGATCGTGCGACGCTTTACCTACTCGATGAATCATCAAACGAGCTGATCTCGCGAATCGCACATGGCGAGCGGGTGCTCACCATTCGTCTCACGGTCGGCGAAGGAATTGCGGGAGCCGTGGCCGACAGTGGCGACGTTCTGCATGTGCGTGATGCATATAAAGATTCTCGTTTTTCCGCTTCCTGGGACGAGATGACGGGATACCGCACACGTTCCATTCTTGCGGCGCCGATGAAGAACTTCGCCGGTCGAACGATCGGTGTTGTTCAAGTGCTCAACAAAAAGCAGGGCGAATTCACAAAGGTTGATGAAGAGCTTCTGCTTGCCCTCGCAACCCAAGCGGCTGTATCGATTGACAACTCACGTCTCGTCCTTTCGCTCACCGACAAGAACGCGCAGCTATTGGCGACGAAGGAACAGCTCGAACACCGCGTTCGCGATCTCAAAGTGCTCTTCACCTTAGAGCACGCGATGGCGCGCGCTGGAACACTTGGCGATCTTTTCTCCGCCGTACTTACGGCAGCGGCGAAGGCGTGTCAGGCGCGTGCCGGTGCGGTTGCGTTGCGACATAGCGAAACCGTCGGCGGCGAGACATTTGTGCTTGAAGCTGGCTCGGCGAAACCGAAGCAGATTCCGATCGTTGAAGGCGGGTTCTTAGGTCAAGCGATGCAAACGGGGGAACTTGTTTGTGTGTCGGGGCGTTCGAAGAAGGTCAATCGGCTCCCGTTCGAGGAACCCTCCGCTCTGGTGATTCCCATCAAGGGCGAAAGCGGCGAAGTCATGGGAGCGATCGGAATTTATGGGAAGAAGCGGGGTCGCGGATTTTCGTCCGAAGATCAAGGGCTGCTCGAGATGGTCGCGGCCAACGCGTCGACTGCGATTCGTCTGAACCGATCGCGTGAAGTACGCGAACGTGAGGAACGGCTCACAGCCATAGGTCGCTTGCTCTCGGGCGTGATTCACGATCTCAAGACGCCGCTCACCGTCATCAGCGGTTACATCCAATTGATGCAAGACGCGGACGACCAGGGCACGCGTGAGCGCTACGCGCAGCTTGCCCTCACCCAATTCGATCTCGTGGGCTCAATGCAGCGGGAGGTGCTCGAATTCGCACGAGGGGAAAAGAGCATTCTTGTTCGCAAGGTGTATCTGCAACGCTTCTTCGAAGATGTGCGCGAGCAACTCGAGAATGATCTTTTGCGGCGTAACGTCACACTCGTGCTCGATGTCCCTCCACGGGGCATCGCACGGTTTGACGAGGGGAAAATGTTGCGCGTCGTGCACAATCTCGCGCGCAATGCCGCCGAAGCTATGGCGAATGGGGGTGGCACCTTTACGATTCGTGCACGCATAGGTGGCGACGGGCAGCTCATTTTGACATTTGCAGATACGGGACCGGGAATTCCTAAGGAGCTCGAGCCCAAGCTTTTCCGTTCGTTTGTGACGAGCGGGAAGAAAGGTGGCACCGGGCTCGGGCTCGCGATCGTCAAGAAAATTGCTGAGGAGCACGGTGGAACGATCTCCATTGTGCCGTCTGAACGTGGCGCAACGTTCGACCTTCGCATTCCGCAAGTTGGATGACCTCACGCTCGATGAATCGCTGGCTCGTTGCCGCAACCTGCGCAAGTCTCGTGCCCGCGAGCGCTCGGGGGGATGCACTCACGCCGCCCTGGTTTGATCCAAACGACGTTCCTGTCGCGACCGACTCGGCGTTCATCATTCCGCGCCGTGGAGACGTGTTCATTTATGAGAGTCCAGAACATCGGGCCGCGCGTCGGGGTCTTTCAACGCTGAACGCATCGCTTCCGGTCTACGCGGCAATTCGCGGTGCGGGTCTTCGTAACAACGGCTGTGATGGACGTTGGCTCGAAGTGGGGCCGTTCGCATGGGTGTGCTCGGACGGTGTCGAATGGACCAATACGCGCCCATCTGCGGCGGAAAAGCTGGATGCACTCGGGCTGCCGTATCGATTCTTCTTTGCGGGCGCACAGGGGGCAGCGATCTATGCGCGTCCGTCGGTCGCGTGGGAAGCTTCTCCACAGCGCGAACTTGACCCTGGATGGAGCGTCGCCGTCGTGGATGAACAGGTTGTGCGAGGAGAACGCTGGGGTCGCACGGCCAATGGCCAGTGGGTTCTTTTGCGCGACCTTTACCCCGCGAGACCGTCGCCATTTCATGGCGTTCAAATTCAAGGCGATCCGGCCGCGGTGGGTTGGATTCGCTCGGACGTGGCTGCCGTGTTCGCGGGTCCGAAGCGGACGAAGACCAAAGAAAATCTCTTGCGATTTGATCGCATCGAAATGCTCGAAGAAGCAAAGGCTTCGTCGGGTGCATGGTTGCGCATTGGCGACGATCGTTGGTTACGCAGTAAGGATGTGGCCCGTTCGCATCCAGTCTCGCGGCCGAAGGAAGTCCAAGGTTCTCGTGAGCGGTGGGTAGACATCGATCTGCAAGAACAAGTTCTGCTCGCGTACGAGGGCGACACGCCAATCTTTGCGACCCTTGTGTCCACGGGTCGAGGGACCCCGGGCAATGTCACTCCAAAAGGCGTATTTAGAATCTGGGTGAAGCTCGCCGTCTCGACGATGGACAATATCGAACGAGAGGACGTCGGCCGGCACTACTCCATGGAAGACGTGCCGTACGTCCAATTTTTTGCAAAAGACGTTGCCCTGCACGCTGCCTATTGGCACCGGGACTTCGGACGCAAACACAGCCACGGGTGTGTCAACTTGACTCCTCTCGATTCAAAGTGGCTTTTCGATTTCACACGGCCAAAACTCCCGCGCGAATGGAAAGCGGTTTATCCAACCGCAAGCGACCCGTCTACGATTGTGCGCGTTCGTTAGCCCCAAGGGGAACGATTCGATACCATGAGTGAATGGTTTCCGTCCTTTCGGCGGCGCGCGATCTGAATCGCTTGCGCGAGATTGTGAGCGTCCTCGTTCGACATGGATTCGGGGAAATTGTTTCCCGCGTGGGCCTCGGCCGCATTTCACGGCCAAAGAAGGACGGATCGCATTCGCTCCCACCGCCGCCATCGCCCGACGACACGGCCAGCATTGTCATCACGTTCGAGGAACAACAGAGCGGCGAGCAAGCACGCCGAACGATTGGAGTGCCAGAACGGGTGCGCCTTGTGCTTCAGGATCTTGGGCCGTCGTTCATCAAGCTTGGGCAAATCGCTTCAACACGCACGGACCTATTTCCAGCAGATGTGATTAAGGAACTCAAAAAGTTACAAGACAACGTCCCGCCTGTTCCATTCGAAGACATCAAAAAGGTCATCGAATCGAGTTTGGGAGCTCCCATCGAACAGATTTACAAGAGTTTCAACACAACGCCGCTTGCCACGGCCTCCATTGGTCAGGTTCATCGCGCCGTTCTTGCGACCCACGAGGGCGATTTGCAAGTGGTCGTCAAAGTGCAGCGTCCCAACGTCGGGCCCACCATTGCACGCGACGTCGAACTTCTACACGTTCTTGCCGCCGCTATTGAGCGCACGATACCAGAGAGCAAGATCTACTCTCCGACGGGCCTCGTTCAGCAATTCGACAGGTCCATTAACACGGAAATCGACTTTGTGACCGAGGCAGAGAACGCCGAGCGGTTTACTCGCAATTTTGAGGACTTTCCTGGCGTTCGATTCCCAAAAATCTATCGGCAAGTGAGTTCAAAATACGTCCTCACGCAGGAGTTCTTCGACGGAAAAAAGCTCGACAAAGCCGTGCGCGAAGGCGCGGACGGCGAGAAGATCGGAAAGCGTTCGCTCGCTCTCATCATTAAGATGATTTTCGAAGATGGGTTCTTCCACGCCGATCCACACCCAGGAAACGTCATCGTGATGGGTCCGAACGCCGATCCCATCATAGGCATGATCGACGTCGGCATGGTCGGCAGATTGAGCCCCGAACTTCGAGACCGCACGGTCGACATGATGGTGGCCGCCGCGCGCAAAGATTCTTACGCCGTTGCTGATGCGCTGCTGCTTATTGGCAAACCCACCAAAAAATTCGACATGCGTGAGTATCGGGCGGAGGCGGCTTTACTCGCCGAAAAGTACCTGGGAAAACCGCTTAAGGAGATCGAACTCTCGAGCATGATCCGCGATCTTGTGCAGGCCGGAACCAAGTACGGCATCGAAATTCCGACCGACTTCATGCTCGTCGGCAAGGCGCTTATGACGGTCGAGGGTGTTGGAAAAGAGATTTATCCTGACCTCGACGTCTTTTCCGAAGCATCGCCACACTTCACGCGCATCTTGAAGAAGCGATATTCACCGCAGCGACTCGGCAGCGAGTTGTGGCGTGGAATCGAACAGCTAACGCGTGTGGGCTATGATTTGCCGCTGCAAGCTCGCGAAGTTTTGGATGATCTTCGCCTTGGGCGCCTAACGATCACGACGCCCGATCCCGCAAGGCAGCTCGCGTCAGACCGTCTCGGCCGTCGCGTGTTTTCCGGCGTCATTGTTGCGGCTCTGCTGTTGAGTGGCGCGCAGCTTGTGTCGACGACTCATCCGGTGTCGGGATACATCTTCATCGCCTTTGGTGTGCTCGTGTGGGCAGGGCATTTGGCGAACGATTTACGGCGTTCGCTACAACGACCAAAAACATAACTGTAAAAGTTACTAAATGGGGTCGCGGTTCGAGCCGTTCATTACGCATGAGTGCCGCGGTCGACGTTTTTCACAATGGCCTTGTGTTGCCTTGCAGGTGCGTGCGCACCGTTGCGCGAGCCGAGCTCGGTCGTGAGTGTCCCGGCGCATGTCCAACGTCGCTTGGAATCGGTCGTGGACGGGCGAGTTCATCGTGACATGCCGATGACACCGTTGTCGCTGAGTAGCGGCCTTTCACTCGTGTCACTCGGTGCGGCTGTATATGGTACCAAGCCTTCGGGGATATCGAACGTTGCGGGGCCAGACACGACTGCCATGGCCGTGATAGGCGCAGTCGGAACCGCGACTTTTGGAACATGGTTCGCGTTTACGTTGCTTTCGCCCGACGAGCGCGATCGCGCAAATCGACTCGAAGGTGAACCGCCAACGTTGACGCTTGAATCAACGAAGAAAAATGATCCATACGGCCTACGAAGGCTGCGATGGAATCCGGTGTTCGGCGTCGGAACAGCTGGCGTCGAAGCGCGATTTTGAGGAACGGTTAGCCCTTGGCGATGCCGCCCA
>JAHFDX010000036.1:0-8035 GCA_023248785.1 Myxococcales bacterium | reverse complement strand
CTGACCGATTGCACCGCCAAGCACCCCGATGCCCATCGCAATTCCGGCGCCAAGTGCCGCCATCGAGCGAACGTCGAAGATGTTCGATTCGGCCGCTTTCGTCTGTGCAAACGCAAGCAGCGGGAACAGGAACGTAGCTGCAAAGGCAACAGCGGCGGGAACGAGCTTTTTCATCGACATCTTCAATGGCTCCTTTGAGATAGGTAGGCGCACCGCAAGTGAAAACAAGCTTGAGTGAACGGGATTTATTCGTTTTGCGGACCAAAGTCTAGGAGCGCGCGGGCTTCCGAGAGGGTTATTTCAAAATCACGCATGCGCGGCGTGTGCATGCGCCTTTCCGTGCGTGGACTCGCTGTGCCCATGCGCGTGTTCGTCGTGCTCCGTTGCAAGCGCGATGTACACCGACGAAAGGAGGCAGAAAACGAGCACCTGAACAATCGCCACGAGTGTGCCGAGGACCATGATGGGAAGCGGTAAAAACACCGCAAAGAGGCTCATCATGATGCTGAGCAGCAAGTGGTCGACGGCCATGTTGAGCATGAGCCTGATCGACAACGTGACGGGCCGAATCACAAGGACGGTCAGCGCCTCAATTGTGAAAATAAGGGGTGCAAGAGGCAACGATGGCCCGAAGAGGTGCTTAATGTAACCAAAGCCATTCTCTTTCAGGCCGTAGAAGTTGTACGCAATGGCGACAATGATCGCGCACCCGGCCGTGACGTTCCAATTTGAGGTCGGTGGAACAAAACCCGGAATGAATCCGAGGAAGTTCGAAAACAGGATGAAGCACGCTAGCGTTCCGACCAGCGGAAAATACCGCTTGGCGCGCTTGGGTCCCATCATGTCTTTCATCATGTTGTAGAAGTAGCCGACGACGAGTTCGAAGAACGTGCGGAGCGAGAGCTTTTCGTCGGGAACGACAGCCTTGTCGTGGTTTTGAACTTGGCCGCGTACACCGACCGCGAGGCCGATCAGTAGCAGCACGATGAATGCGCTTGCCATGACCGCTTCGGCCGACGAAAGACTGTGTACCGGCTTCTTGTCGACAAAGGTCACGCCCTCGAAATACTTCCCCAAGCCGAGTATTGCGATGAGGTAGGAAAAGAACGTCGTGTGTTCAGGCATGGCGAATCACCTTCTCGAGCGCGACGAAACCGAAGCGGGTACGGCCTTGTCGCCCAACAGAGATCCGAGGGTCAGACCCACCGGGAGCGCAGCCAGTCCTATCACAAGCGCCAGGGGGTCGACGAGCTTCCTTGTGAGAATGATGTAAACCACAGCCAAAAGCGCGGCGGTTTTGATGAAGGCCATGAACGTCCATCCAAGCTTGCTGGAAGTCGCACCAACTCGCAGGATCGCGCCAAGCGCTCGGGCAAGGACGTACAGGTTCAAAAGAACGAGCGTCGCAGAGAGTGACACCGACAGCGCAAAGCCGGTTCCGCGCCACGCAAACGCGAGGAGCGAAAAGAGTCCACCAACCAAGGCCACCGCGCCGCCCGCAAGTTTTAGTCGTGGATCGCTGAGTCCTCCCTCGCGGGCGGGGGAGGAACCAAAGGAGGAGGGGGCGATTGGGTCAGCCGATTCAGTCTGATTGGTTCTCGGGTCCATCCTTGCCTGGGTTTTGGGGCTTCTTTGTGTCGGGGGCAACCACCTTTTTTTCGCTTCCTTCTTGTGGTGTGCCTTCGCCTCCAGGTGGGTCGACCATTTCGAGGTATTCTTTTTGCCACGGCTCTTCTCCTTCCTCGATGCGTTCGGCGCGTTCGGCATCGCGGGTCATCTTTTGGGCGGTGCGCCAGAGTTGGCGAAAACCGGCGTAAACACCAAGTCCAAGGCCGACGATGGAGATCCAGCTCGTCCCGAATTTTTTGTCGAGATATTGGCCGAGGAAAAACCCGGCCATCATCGAGATCACAAGCTCGATGCCGACGGTGCCGTAGCGGCCAATGTCCTTCCAGGGTTTGGCCATCATGCCTTTACGGTGAGCAGCTCTTCAAGAGCCGGAAAGAGCTTCGAGAGCGCACTTGCTCGGTGACTGGCTCTCGATTTTTCCTCGGGCGTGAGCTCGGCCATCGTTCTGTTGGTGCCCGCAACTACGAACACAGGATCGTACCCGAACCCGTGCTCGCCCCGCTGCGTGCGCGTAATCGATCCACCACAAACTCCGCTGACGGTGCGTTCGCGCTTTGATTCGGGATCAACAAGACCGAGCACGCACCGAAAACGTGCCGTGAAGGGAGCATCCCGAAGAGCAAGTGCGCCAAGGTCGGCAAGTAACTTGGTGATATTGGCCTTGTCATCGCCATGCGAGCCCGCGTACCGCGCGGAGTGAACACCCGGTCTTCCATCGAGTGCATCCACCTCAAGTCCTGAGTCGTCGGCGATCACGATCTCATTCGACCATGTGGCGATGGCGCGCGCTTTCTTCAGTGCGTTTTGTTCGAACGTTTCGCCGTCTTCGATGACTTCCGGAGCACCGGCCAACTCTTTGAGTCCGACAACATGGAATTGTTTGAGCAGGTGCCGAAACTCGCGCACTTTTCCTTCATTGGTCGAAGCGAGAACGATGCGCCTCACAGTTCGCCTTTGGCTCGAAGAGCATCGAGTGAGACGCCTGCGCGCGCGAGCGTATCGGTCTGAATTTTGGTGAGGGAGCGCACACCTTCGAGCGCGAGATCAACGAGTGCATCCATGTCTGACCGAGGAACCGGAACTCCTTCGGCGGTGCCTTGCACTTCCACCATCGTACCGCTTCCCGTCGCAACCACGTTGAGGTCGACACGCGCGCGTGAATCTTCGATGTAGCAGAGATCGAGCATCGCTTCTTCGCCCACAACTCCCGAACTAATGGCCGCCACGCTGTCTCGCAGTACGGGGCGTGTAAGGAGTCCATTTTCGGTGATCTTGTGCAGCGCGAGTGCGAGAGCGATGAACCCGCCCGTAACTGACGCCGTGCGCGTGCCTCCATCGGCCTCGAGCACATCACAGTCGATCGTGATCGTTCGGGGACCAAGTTGTTCGAGCACAATCGCCGCACGAAGCGAGCGACCGATGAGTCGTTGGATCTCCTGTGTGCGACCACCAAGAGCTCGCCCACGTCCGTCGCGATCTTGCCGCCTCGGATTGGCGCGCGGGTGCATTTGATACTCGGCGGTGAGCCAGCCTTTTTCTCCGGGTTCGATGAACTTCGGAAGCGATTCATCGACCGAGGCGGTGCACAGGACCACTGTGCCGCCGGCGCGGAAAAGCACCGAGCCTTCAGACAGACGATGAAAGCCGGTAACAATTTCAATGGGCCGGAGCGAACGAAGGTCCCGCTGATCCACACGCTTCATGAGCCCGTGCGTATTCGATTTTCGCCTCCCTGAACAGGCTGCCTTCCGTGAGCGGGTTGTGTGGGGGCCGACTTGCGTTCAGTGCCGATAGGAAGTTCGACGCGAAAGCGCGTGCCTCCACCCTCGCGCGCTTCGCAGCGAATCGTGCCACCGTGTGCTTCCACAATGTGTTTGACGATGGCAAGGCCAAGGCCCGTACCGGTTCCTTTAGTCGAAAAAAATGGGTCGAAGATGTTGCCGCGGATTTCCTCAGGAATGCCGGTTCCGCGATCGTCAACCGCCACGATAACGCCCATCCCATCGGCGCACACAGATAGGTCGATGGTCCCACCGTCCGGCATAGCCTCGCGCGCATTACGCAACAAGTTGAGGAGCGCCTGCCTTAGCTGCGACTCATCAAAAAGGACGCGGGGCAGCGGCGATGCAAGCTTCGTTCGAAGCTCAATTCGATGCGATGACAGTTCGGGTTTCAAAAAATTGGCAATGGACGAAATCGCTGCCGCGATGTCGTCTGACTCCAATCGAGGCGACGGAAGACGCGCCACGCGCAGGTATTCTTCGCTCAGCGATACCAAACGTTCAACTTCACGTTTCACGGCGAACACGAGCGTCTTTGATTCGAGCGACACCGGTGCTCCTGCCAGTTCCTCTTCCAAGAGTTCGAGATTCAGGCCGATCGACGAGAGCGGATTTCGGATCTCGTGCGTCACGTGCGCGGCCATTTTTCCAATTGCCGCAAAACGTTCGTTGCTTAGCGCAAGCGAGCGCGCCCGTCCGAGTGCAAATACCATCGCCTCGAAGCCCCGCGACAATTCGCCGAGTTCGGTGGCGTTGTCGATGGGTTCGTGAGGTTCAAGATCGCCGCGAGCAACGTCCTTCGCGCGATCGGTGACGTGTTTGAGGGGAGAAAGAAGACGTTCGGTTCGAATCGTTGCAACGGCGCCGACAATGAGTGTGAGCAAGAGCAGCGCGAGGAGCGCGATCGATGCACGCTTTTCGCGGATCTCTGATGCGCGGGTCAGCTGCTTGATATGATCCTCGAGGGTGTCGGCAACCCGCGTGAGATCGCGATCCACGTCGTGTTCAAGCCCAGCGAGCAAGATGAGAATTTGGTTCACTCGGTCAAGATCGGTGTCACTCATCGCCACAAAGAGCCGCTCGAGCATCGAACGATCGGTGGCTACGCGTTCCTCGATCCGAGCAATCTCAACAAGCGCTGTGCGCGCGCCCTCACGCATCGCATCGCGATGAGCGGCTCGTTGAAATGTGCCTAGCGCAGTTCTTGTTTCCACAAATCGGATGTTTCGTGCCGCCACGAGCGACTCGAGCATCGATCGTAAAACGGCCGGATTTCGCTCGTCTGGGATGCCTTGAACAAGCCCTTTAAAGGTTGCTTGCGTCGCACGCAGCTGGCCGAGCTTCAACGCCAACGGCATGTATCCGTCGGTTAACTCTACGGTGTCTTGCACAGTGCGGCGTTGGGTGTACAGACTGAAACTTACCGTGATTGCGAATGCAACGAGCGCGATAGCGAACGAGAAGAGAACGGTTTTTGCAATCGTTGTTCGGCTGGACAGCGTCGTTCGGCTCATGGGCTGCATCGCTCACACGCGCGACGCCTCAAGCGATCGGGCAATCCACGTAGCGATGTCGTCAATAGGCAGCTCTGTCCTCGTTCGGAACGCGAGCAGGCTTGAAGCACACGCCGTGACAATGCGTCCACCACCAAGCTCGACGTGATCGCTCAATCGTTGCACCGTGATCTCCTTTGCAACTTCGGGCATCGTGGAAGGGAGCAACCCTCCAGCACCTGAGCACATGCCTTTCTGACGGTTGTCGTCGAACTCCTTTGGCGGCTCGCCCAAGATACGACCAAGCACTGCGCGTGGTGCTTCATACACACCAAGGCCACGGCCCAGCTGACACGGATCGTGGTAGCGCACCGTTTCGTTCGCCTTGAGGGGCACATGCGAAAGACGTGTAACCGCGCGGGCTGCGTGCTCTACGAGCAATTCGACAGGTTGCGAGAGTACAACGCCAGCGCGTGGGTAATGAACTCGCAAGGCCATCGCACAACCGGCATCGTGCACCACGATCCGTTTTTTTACTTCCACGCTCTTTCGAAATTGCTTGGCGTGAGCGGAAAAGCGATCTTGGTCGCCGGCCAATAGTAGTGGCAAGCCACAGCACGATTCTGAAAGGCACACCTCTTCGCCTGCAAGCACTGCCGCCGCGGTCACGACATCGCGCGCTTCGGGTATCGCCGCACGTGCATACGAACACCCTACGAGCACGGCGGTGTCGGCATCGCGACGAACCGATTTGTGATAGTTCAGCTCGCGAATCGCCTCTTCGGTCGCCCGGTTGTGCCGGTCGAACGTGTTTAGAACACGCGTCGCACCAAAAGGAGCATGCCCCTTTTTTCGCTGCGCATTTCGCGCATCGAGCAACGTAGGCCCGACTTCGTTGCGATGGTCACAACGTTCCCGGCATGCATAACAACCGGTGCACGCCCAGGCTGTGTCCGTCGTGGATGGTTCGAGCCCAACGTCGCCATGCGCGACAAAGTACGCGAGCGACATCTTCCCCCAAGGCGTGAGCGCTTCACGTGGTTCCGCATTCGAAACAGGGCACGCGCTTCGACACAGTTTGGGGCAAAAGACACACGTCTCGAGCTCGCGGCGGCGCTCTTCAAGAACTGGAAGCGTGCGCATCTCGCGCTGGTCGGGCCGCTTCATGCGAAGACTCAGCGTATCACGCGCCTCTTTGTTCCAGCCATCTCCGCATGTTTTCGACCGAAGGGCAGGGGACACCCTTTTGCCCCGCAATCCAGAGCACGTCCGAGATCATCAAGTGATGCTGCGCCGCGAGCTTCGTTCCAAAGTGCTCGTCCACGTAGTGAACCGCTTCGGGTTTGCGCTTCATCATCCACCTTGCCCCCATACGCACCACGCCTGGTGACAAGAGACATGAAAGACTGCCCACAAACGGCATGCTTCCCATGCGCGAAGCAAGACCGCGACACTCCTTCGCGGCCTTGCCAGTCAGTTCAAGCAACTCGGCATTCTCTGCGAGTGCTGCGACCGTGCCTGCAATTCCAATAGAGAAAAACCAAGGCGCCAATGCGACGGTCAGAGCGGGGTTAATCTCGTGAACCCCAAATTCGAGCTTCGATCGAATACCACTGCGATTCAATGCATCGACGAATTCGCGAACTTTGGGCGCCGTATCTCGTGTTTCTTCGACGAGGACCTTCGACGCCGGCAGCCAATATCGAACTGTGCCAGTTTCATTTTGATACGCAACGATCGCCGGCATGCCAGGTACGAGGCGATTGCCAAGCTCTCCATGCCAGGCGTCGTACGTGGGCGGGAGCATCGGCGACATGACCACGATCGGGCAATCTGTCTCGCCCTTTAAGCGTGCGAGTAGCGCCTGGTCCAATTGTTCGCGGCGAACGCACAAAAGGACAATGTCTGCATCGCGCGCAATCGTGGTTGCAAGCACGGGTTGCGCGAGCGCGATTGACACGGCCTTTTCCACGCGCTCAAGCCGAATTGGGGTTCGATCGTGCTCGCGCCCGGGCCGGACGATAAATGTAACTGTGATACCTACTTGAGCGAGGTGCGCTCCAAATACGCGCCCGAGCGCACCAGCTCCGAAAACGGCGACGTGCATCGGTTATTGATACGTGAACTTCAGTTCGTGTTCACAGATGATGAAGGTGTCGCCCTCGAGAATGGGCTTTCGAGCAACCCTCTGACCATTGAACTCGACTCCATTGGTTGATCCCATGTCAACCATGAAGTACGTGCCGCTTTGCAGCTCCACCATGGCATGCTGACGCGAAACGTTCGGGTCCTTCAGCGTGAGATCGCTCGTCTGCTTTCCCCGTCCGATCACAAATCGGTCCTTGCTCACTTGCACTTTTTCGCCCCGATAAAATACGCTTAGGCGACGAGCGCCGATATTTGAACCGGCTGGCGCCGGCACGGCTGGAGGCGGTGCTTTCGCTCGTGCTGCAGCCTGCTGGGGCAAGGGTGGCGGCATCGAAGCCGGGACACGCGACTGTTGCCGTTGCACCTGCGGTGCAGGAAGTTGCGATGTGCGAGCTGGTGGAGGTGGCAAGCGCGAGGGCGATCGCGCGGTCTGACCCATCCCCGGATTCTGCCCCAACGCGGGAGGCGCGAGCGAGGGCATCGATGGTTGCGATGAACCGTAGTTCTTCGATCGCGCGTACTGCTTCATCGCCTCATTAACGAGGTAGTCGACACTGCACTCGAGATCCTTGGCCATCTGCTCGAACGTTTCCCACACGGCATCGCGGCATTGAAACGTTCGGGGCCTCTTCTTATTGGGATCGGCTGACATGGGTACGGCTACTCTTGTTTGGCGCTCGCTGAGAGTTCGGCGCTCATTGAAGCGATGGGTTAACGCAATACTTTACAAAGTCTCCGACCGTTACGATCGTCTTCGTCTCGGTCTCCTTCGAGCCGGGTGCTTTCGGGACGACACACGTCCAGCCGCATTGATCTTCCTTATCGCACTTGGGCACGTTTGTGCGGTCTTCCTCGTAGATGCTCAATGCGGCAGCCACATCGGCTTTCTTGCCGTTGTAGTACGAGCCAATTGCGACGAGCTTCGGACCAATTTCGCGAGACGGAAGATAGTTCCTCAGCACCTCTTTTCCAGGTGGAGGCCCT
>JAHFDX010000035.1:10019-13319 GCA_023248785.1 Myxococcales bacterium | reverse complement strand
CAAACGATCCCTGGATGATCTTCGCTGCATCGCGAAATTCGGTTTCGTCAAGAACGCGCCGGACGGTACTGCGAAGGACAACTGGGTTTAACCTGCGAAATTTTAGACGCACTCCCGCACCGGATGCCACCACTTGGTTCGCCACCACGGGTTGATCGTCGCGAATGGGGGTGACGACCAAAGGCAAACCATGAGCAAGCGCCTCACACACGGTGTTGTGTCCGGCGTGACAGACAACGGCATTCACTTTTGACAGCAACGCCAGTTGAGGAACGCGCTCACGTACAATGAAGTTGTTTGGGACTCGGGCTACCGCCTTCGAAGGCGCTACCAGTACAACCTGCAGCGGTTCGTTATCGAATGCGTCGACGACGACTTGGTAAAAATCCGAACCATGATCCGAGCTAACAGTACCAAGAGACACAAAGACACGTGGGCCGTGGCGGAGTTCCTCCCATGGAAACGGAGTCGCATCGGGACGGTCGGAAAGGGAAGGGCCGACAAACCGATAGTGTGATGGAAACGGTTTCGCGGGTCGGATTAACGCTTCGGTGGAGAAGACAACGACGAGTTCTGGCGAAAGATCGACGTTTCTTGCGACCGGAAGTCCGAGGCTTGTCTGAAGGCCGACAAGTTGCATTGCAACCCATTCCTTGAGCTTTGGTAGATCCTCGAACGGGTCCACCACGCTTGCGGACGTCGTGCAAAATGTAACCCATTTTGCGAACTTTTGGCGAGCGGCAAGCGCCCCTCCAATCGCTTGATGATCGACCACAACAACGTCTGGCCTATACGCTTCAATCGCTTCGCACACACCGGGAAACATTCCGCGTGCGAGGGGGATGAGTACCTCTTCCCATAGGAACTGAAAGCTCTGCAGGCCATGTACGGAGCGTGCTCTGTCGAGCGTTGGCTTCCAAACGTCGTCCGACACACCATCATCGAGCGCAATAAGTTCTGCCCCGGGAGGCAGCAGCGGACGCACGCGACGCGGATGCGCAACCCAGGCGACCTGATGTCCGCACTCTTGCAAATGGCGCGCAACGGAAATCGTGGGATTCACGTGCCCAGTAAGAGGAGGGACCACAAAAAGAAACCGCTTCACTTTCTTCCACCGTCACGAAGGAAGTGCGCGATTTCTCCGCGAACGAACTCCGTCGACTCCCACAAGATCGAATGCGTGCAGCCGGCAACAATGCGAAGCGTGACACTGGGTACGTTCCGGAGCAGCACTTCACTTGCCGTACGTAGGTCCGAGTGCTCGCCGTAAAGTGCGAGCGTAGGCGCGGAAAGCTGCTGAAGATCGGCAGCATTCAAAGGCGATGTCGTTCGCATATCGGGTATGAGGGAGGTCTGTTCGACAAGTGCACGTGCGCTGCCTTCAAGGCGCGTTCGCTTCCGTTCGCTGTGCCGTCCAAGCCAGTCCTTAAAAGAGTGCGCAATCTGGCGGTCGCGCTCTTCGCCGTCAAGTTCGAGTGTGCGTGCCATGGCTTCGCCAAATCCGACGTCGCCAAGGTGAGCATCTACGAGGACGAGTTTGGACGTTCGCGATGGGAAGCGTCTGGCAAAGGCGAGCGCCACGAGCCCGCCAAAACTATTACCTACGAGCGAAACTGCACGTTGTGCGCCGAATACCGTGTCGATTAGTTCCGCAAGATCGGAAACCATGGAATCAAGTGCGTATCCCGCCTTGGTACGTTCGCTTCTTCCATGTCCACGAAGGTCGTAGAGAAGCACGTCGTGGTTTACTCCGACACTTCCCGCAACCGTAAAGTACCAGCTTGCGAGGTTGTCCATCACAAGGCCGTGCACGAATACGACGGGGGTTGCGCCTTCGATTCCGACGCGCTGGTAGTGAATCTTGGCGCCGCGGATGAGAGCGTCAGCCATTTAAGAACTCCGTGATGCTCGCGGTTAGCGGCTCGCCGGCGTCCACCTGAAGGAAGTGACCTCCGGCTAACACCACAAGCTCCGCCCGAGGAACCGCGCGCGCAATACGCTCGCCAGCCGGTAGACAGCTTGAGTTCGACCCGTAAATACAAAGCGTCGGACAGTGGAGCGTTGCGAGGCGTTCGTCTGCAATATCGCTTGCCGCGCGAAGATCATCGAAGAGAGAGCTCTCTCGCAAAAAGAAGCGCATCGACTCGGCGAACCGCTCTGCTTGCCGTCCTCCGCGCGTAAAGGCCTCTCGAACAGCTTTTGGCAGAGACGCCGCTTTTTCGCTCAAAGAGAGTGAGCGGAAGGCATCGAATTCCTTCACTTGCGAAGGAGGCAACGGGCCCTCCACGATCACAAGTTTGTGCACGCGGCTCGGATTTCGTAGTGCAAATTCGAGCGACACGATCGCGCCATAGCTGTGCCCAACGAGTGAGATTGGGCGCGTCGAAAACTCCGCAGCGATCGACTCCAGATCGCTCACCATCGTGGCGACGTCGTAACCCGTGCGTGAACGCGCACTCTTTCCGTGCCCGCGCAAATCGTAAAGGAGCACCCGATGCGTTCTTGCGATGGTTGGCGCCGAGGTAAAATACCAGCTCGCCATGCTTCCGCCGAACAGGCCGTGGAGCATGACAACAGGCGGGCCTTCGCCCAATTCCTGAATATGAAAGGTCAGGTTGTTGTGGTCTCGGAATGACATGACAGAATGAATTCCACGAGAACGCCGACCCGCAGGTTGAGGATCTCTTTGAGCTCCATCCCCGCGAGCCAGCCTGCGAAATCGACGCGGCGTCCGTACGTCGCCTTCAGTTTTTCGGCGAGCGCCACGAACTCAATGCTCTCAAGCTCAAGGTCATTCGCAAACGAAGTATCCATCCCGATGGGAACGTCGAGCGCCCATTCTTCTCCTATGCACTCGCGAATCAAATCGGAAACGCGGGCTAGCACTGTCTCGGTAGTAACTTCAGTCGTCATGTCCGCACCCAGCTAATGATGAATGCGCCGTTTTGGCGCGTTTCAACAGAAAATTCTTCGACTAAGAGAATCTCGCCTGCTCGATCACGAATCCGAATATGGCGCGGATTATTTTTCAATCCCGTGCCTCGCGCTTTCCCTACTGCTTCTTTCGCGCACCAAAAACGCGTGAGCCACTCATCTCGATTGAGATCCCCGAGCAGTCGAAGTTCGTCCTCAGAAAAAGCGAGTGATGCAAATTCCGCCGAACGAGGTTCAATCTTCTCGATGTCGATACCCATGGCTCCGCGATCGGACACCATTGCAACGGCAAGTTCACCCTTGTGAGCAATGGAAATTTGAAGGTCCTTGCCGATGGCGCTCTCCACGATGGGGCGGCCGAGGGAG
>JAHFDX010000035.1:0-10009 GCA_023248785.1 Myxococcales bacterium | reverse complement strand
ACGAACCATGTCCTCGCTTCCAAAGGTAATCGCGAATTGCATCCTTGCCGGCAATGCGACCGTTTAGCCATGCACGTTGGCCCCTCGGTGTTTGCGCTTCATAAGCCTTTCGTTCCGATTCATTTAGAAAACGTCGGGAAAGTTGGTCTCTTGTTGGGGCTGAGGCATATGTATCTGTGAAGAGTACGAATCCTTCAGCGTGGGGTTCCGCGAGTAAATTCGATTCCGGATAAATCATCACCGACCAAAGACGGGCATCGGTATCAAAGCGACGGTCTTCCCAACCTTCAATCATCGCCCAGACGTGCGAATTAGACCCAAGAGAAATATCTGCGACAACCTGACGCAAGTCCTGTTTTCGAATGCGAACCGTGCACGACAGACGATCTCCTACCGATGGTGGCGGACCATAGAAGCGAATGCGATCAATCTGCACGGGCATGGCGAGTCGATTGACTTCGTTCTTCTGCATCACCCAGAATCCAAAAAGCTGGCCAGCATTGTCGAGCAACGCCCCACGGGCCGCCCCCGCTTGCAATTCGCCACGAATCCCATCGCGCCCAATCGTGCCCATATCCACGATGCCTTGAAACGCTTTGCCGTGAAACATCCAACGATCCCGATACAACTCGGACGCCGTCACCGGTGTGGGCGTCTCGTCTGCAAGAGGTTGTAGGTCTATCGAAGGAGGCTCGCCATACTCATCGCCAAAGACAACGATGGCCTCGCAATACCCGTCGATCGCAACGTGCACGCGACAGGTACCTGTGCCCTCCAATCGACATGTAATTTTTACCTCAATCGGTTTTGAGACCACGAGCCAGCGCAGCGCCCGCACGTCTTCCACAGCAACTACGACACGATCCAAGACCAACGATTTTGCCGCTTCGATCATAAAATCGATCGATCCCGTCATCGGCACCACCGCGTGCCAATCTGCAACGTTCGGCCAACCCTCGGCCTGTCGAAAGAACGAATGGTCGAGAAACTCCGGAAACGCCTCGACGGAAAGTGTGCGCACGATCGTGAGTTCGCGGGCAGGCTCGGCTACGTCCGGTGCTTCAATCGCATCGAACTTCGCGAACACCTCGAGCTGCGCCCGCCTCAATTCCTCCATGGTTGACGAGAAGGCATCCACGACCGGATGATGTCCACGCTTCCCAACGGAAGGCCGCGCGGAAACGTCCGCCAGGGCTTTGGGCAACTGAACAAGGGGGACGCCCAACGACAACGTCATTGGGCGGGACACTGTGGATGGATCGTTCGGCAAGAGCTTCTCCCATCGCACATTCGATCCCTCGGCGAACAACAGGGCAGCAGTGCGAATGAGTTGCACCATTCCGGAGCGCTCTTTCACGTTGACGCTAATCGCCGCGTGCTCGCGCCCACGCAACGTGTCTTCAATGAAGTGGACAAGGCTTCCGGTACCCACTTGAACAAACACACGCGCATCGCGTGCATACATGGACTCAATGAGCGTGCGAAACCGCACCGGCTGAACAAGATGATCCAGAGCGAGTGCGCGGATTGCTTCCGGTTCATGCGGATACTCGCAAAAACTCGTCGCGGACCATAATTGGACTCGTGGCCGTTGGAGTGGAACTTTTTCAAAGTTGCTGCGATGCGGCCCCAAATAATCCGCAAACAGCGGCGAATGGAATCCTGACTGGAAAGGAAGTTTCTGACAGAGCACACCGTCTGCGCGTAAACGCGCGAGTGCAACGTCGACCGCATCCTCGTCACCGCAAAAGATCACTTGATGAGGGCAGTTGTCGTGCGAGATGCCGATGCGATCGAGCGACTGCATTGCCCTTTCGGCCACGTCAACAGCGCACCCCGCGGCGGCAAACACCACGCCGGGAACCTGCAGGGAACCTGGGACCAAAGACGTCATGAACGGATCGATGAAGTCATCAGGGATCATTCCCGATGCGATCATGCCACTCCATTCTCCAATGCTGTGTCCGAGCATCATGTCGGCCTTGACGCCGAGATCGGAGAGGGCGTGAAACAGAAGTCGATTCACGCCGATGATGCCTGCGCCAACCTCCTCGAGGTTGGTTGCTTTTGTAAACGGTGGAATCGGGCGGCGAGCGAATGCCGCGACATCTTCAACATGTGGCTCAAATGAAGAATCAACGCCCGGGAATGCGAAAACCAAACGTCCGCCGCGCGACAGCAAGCCCTCCGGCGAAAACCAAATGCCCTCGCGTCCGCGCCATGCACGGCCCCTTTCGACAATGGTCCGCGCTCTTCCGACCTTCGCAGGTGTAGGCTCCGTAATCGCTAGTCGAAATGGACCGCCTGTACGGCGCTGTTCGCCCCGGTCGAGAAGAAAAAGTAACTCTTCCTTCGACGAAGCCGCATAAAGCGAAACATCGCACGTTGCATTATTTGTTTGCTTCGCTTCGAGCACTGCCGCAACTGGCATGGTGTTCGACGTGCGGACCTGTTCGAGAACGACGTGCGCGTTGATGCCGCCAAACCCAAACGCATTGACACCCGCGCAACGGAGTTCGCCGTTCGTCTCCCAGTCCTCTTCGCGAGAAAGAACGCGGAAGCGAGTTGCTTGAAGTTCGGCACGTGGCTCTTCGCAATGCAGTGTTGGAGGACGAGTGCCGTAATGCACCGCGAGCGCCGCCTTAATAAGGCCCGCAGCTCCCGCCGCCGGCATCGTGTGGCCGATCATCGACTTGACAGAACCGATCACAGCTCGTTCGCCATCGCCTGCGGCGCCGAAAAACGCCCGCAACGTTTCAAGTTCAGCAGCGTCACCCGCGCTGGTCCCCGTGCCATGCGCTTCGAGCAATCCCACGCGCACGGGATCGAGGCCACTCATGTTCCACGCGCGTTCAAGTGCAAGTTGTTGCCCCTCTGCTCCGGGTGTCATCAGACTCACCTCACGGCCGTCACTTGCTACACCGGTGCCGCGGATCACGGCGTACACACGGTCACCGTCACGTTCGGCGTCGGCAAGGCGTTTTAAGATGGTGATGCCGACTCCTTCGCCGATGAGAATGCCATCGGCTCGTTGATCGAAAGGTCGTATTTGCTGCGATCGACTGAGCGCTCCCAGCTGACAAAAAACGCTCCAGAAAGCCTCGTCATGGCAGAGATGCACGCCCCCGGTGATCACCATGTCGCAGCGGCTTGCTTGCAGAAGCGCACACGCCTGATCCACTGCGACAAGCGAACTTGCGCATGCTGCGTCCACAGTGTACGCGGGTCCGTGAAGATCAAGCCGATGCGCCAGGCGAGAAGCCGTGAGGTTAGGCACGAGGCCAATGGCTGCGTCGACCCCTTTTGCACCCACTTCCTTTTGAAATTCGTGCTTCACGTTCGCAAGCTCCGACTCCGACATGTTCGGAACCAATGTGCGCAGACAGCGAACGAGTTGTTCGGCCGTTCGCACGTGCTGTTCAAGACGGGTGCGGCCCGCGCCTGCGTAGTTGCCCCGTCCGAGAATGACCCCCGTCATCGAGCGCGGAAAACTACGCGCGGCGTAGCCCGCGTCCTCGAGTGCCTTGGTCGCCACAGCCAGCGTGAGTAGCTGGTCTGGCTCTGCGCCCTCTGCGGCAACCGGCATGATTCCGAAGAGTGTTGGATCAAACGTTGCAAACTCGTCGATGAAGCCGCCGCGTTTGCAATAAAGGCGATCGGACAATGATGATTTGGGGTCGTAAAATACGGGGTCCCATCGATGGGACGGAACGTCGGAAATGGCATCTTTGCCCGAGCAGATATTCCGCCAGTAGGTGGCTAGGTCGGGTGCACCGGGAAAGACACACGCCATGCCGATGATGGCGACGTCTACGGAGCTAGCCATCGAATGTTCCTTCGAAGGCGCCCGGCAGAGACTTCATGAGCACGACTTGAGTGTCGCCTTCAACGCTGAGCTCCTCGAAGAATCGTTCGATGCCCTCTTCGGGCGAAATGAGTCCGACGCCGCGAAGGCTGTACTCGCGCTCGAGTTCCGGTTGCACCATGCCCACGCCGCGCCATGGTCCCCAATTGATCGATAGGACACGCGCTTCCAACTTTCGTTTGAGATAGTGCGCCAATGTGTCGAGCGTATTGTTGGCCGCTGCGTAGTCCGATTGACCACGATTACCGAAGACGCTCGATACGCTCGACAGGAACACAATGAACTTCGCGTCCGAACGCAACTTGTCGCACAAAACAAGCGCACCAGCGACCTTCGTATCAAAGACGCGCCCGAACGATTCGTCTGTCTTGTGCTGAACGAGTTTGTCCTCGATGAGACCAGCACCGTGCACAACACCGTCCAAACGTCCATGACGCGTGTAAACGTCGTCGAGCAGAGATCCGAACGCTTCGCTATCGCGAACGTCGATAGCGTGGTACCGAAAGTCTGCACCCGCAGCCTTGATCGCAGCGAACGTGGCGCGCATCTCACGCTCGGCGAGAAGCCTTTTACAAAGTCCATCGATCGCAGCAGGCGTTGTTGGGCCCGCGCCATTGGAACGTGCGAGAAGGACTCGTCGCATGGCAGGAAGATCCACAGCCTTCGCAAGCTCGGCGTCTTCGCGCGCATCAGGCGCTTCAGAGCGACCCACAAGCTCGAGGCGGCATTGAAAACGTTTCGCCATCGCAATGGCAATCTGTGCCGTAATTCCACGTGCGCCACCCGTGAGCAAAACAACTGAGTGGCTATCGATGAGCATTCGCTGCGAGACCTTCGAATCGCGGCCCATCGGACGTGGCACAAGGCTCAGACTCTGACGAACGCCCGCCGTGTACCCAACTTCGACGAGGGCATCTTCCGCGATAATTTCCTCGTAAATATGACTTGCGAGCCGCTCGGGGTCTTCGTCGCGATCCAAATCCACCGTACGAACGCGAAGATCTGGCCACTCCTTCGCCACACTCTTCAAGAGACCCGCAACGCCGCCACCTATGGCCTCCGATCGCGGTTCCAACATCTGCTCATCACCTCTATGGCCAAAGCTCCCTCCACGACCGGTCGCCGCCACGATCCATTTCGCATTCGCAAGAAGCGCGTGCTTCGCCAATACAAACAGCGACTTTACCGAAGTTGACGAAACCCCCGCGATCGAATCAAGAAAGATGAGACCGTCAATGGCACCGAGGCTGTCACCCGCGGATACGATTTGCGTCATCGCGCCCTCTGCTTCGAGCAGCGCGGCAAGCTTCGACGCTACACCTCGTTCATCCGCGGTGATGGCGAATCTTCGATCGCGTAGCTTCGAAGGTTCGAGTTTTCCCGTTGGCGACTGCGCAACCTGGAGCACATAGCGAGCGAGTTCGAATGAGGGCTGAAGCTCGGGTGTCGTGGGTGCACTGTCGATCACGGACGACGAAGCCGTGGGCGCATCACTCCTCGATGATGTGTCGCTCGCAGCGCGCTTTTCGATCCACGCAGCAATTCCGCGAAGGGTCCGAACACCGGCGAGGGCCTCCATCGCCTTCGATGAGTTCTTATCGCGTGAAAGGTTGAGACCGAGCTTCTGACTCAACATTCCGAGGATTTCGATCCGCTTGATCGAATCGATCCCGAGGTCCGCTTCGAGGTCGAGATCGGGATCGAGCATATCGGGCGGATACCCCGTGCGCTCGCTCACGGTTGCGATGAGCGCTAGAAGAGGGCTCATCACCACAGGAGGAGCAGCAGCAGTTGCAATCGCTGGAATTGAAGCGTCCGGAAGAAAACGCTCGTTTCCCACAAACGTCGCTGCAAATTTCGGCTCGGCACGTTGCGACTCCACGTGGGTCGCCCCCAGGTACCGCAACATCACTTGGCGCTGCCCTTCGATCATCTCACGCATACCGCGCATGTATTCAAGCATCACGGCCTCGCGCGAACTCGATGCCCCGTTCTGTGACGTCGCGCGCGACGGTGCGGGCGGTGCCATGATCGCAATCGGTTGCATGGTGGGCTTCATTGCAAATTCAGGTGCTTCGCCGCGCAGGGGCCGAGCCGTGTGCCCATTGACAACCCAGAGAACGGGCGATTGAGGTTTGTCTTGCAGAGTCAAATCGATCGCACGCGCATCCCGACCCTCAAAAAGTGCGTGCGCTTCGATTGCAATGCCAGACGCCGCAAGCCGTGCGAGCGCCGTCAAATATGACGTGACACCGTGCGTTCCACTTTGATCACAAGCCACGGCAAGGTGAGGCCTCTCACCCAAGATGCGCCCCACGAGATCCGTCAATACACCTGAAGGGCCAGCCTCCACAAACACGCGGGCTCCCGCTGCATACATGGCCTCAATTTGTTCCATAAACCGAACGGGAAGGGCCAGTTGCGCGGCGAGCTTCTCTGCAATCGCACTCGTTTGTTGCGGATACGGATTCGCTGTCGCGTTTGAGTACACGGAAACCGTCGGCGCGTTGAATTCGACCTCGCGCAAGACGTTCGCAAATGAATGACTCGCAGCAGCGACGATCGGACTATGAAACGCGCACGCAACCGGGATCTTGCGGGCGTGAATTTTTTTGTCATTCAAACGCTGCAGAGCAGCATCGATGGCCATCTCTGAACCCGCGATGACACACTGATCAGGGGCATTGTGATTCGCGACCGTAATCCCATCGAGACCCGCGATGGCGTCTTCCGTCACCAGCGAAGATGCGCGTACAGCCGCCATCGTTCCCGGTGAATCGCCCGCAGCGCGCAGGATGCATTGGGCACGCGCCTCCGAAATCGCAACGAGATCCTTTGGCGTGAGAGTTCCTGCCGAAGCGAGTGCGGCCAGTTCCCCGTAGCTGTGGCCCGCCATCATGCTCGGCCTTACGCCGACGTTGCGAAGGAGTCGCGCCATCGCCAATCCAGCAATCCCTAGCGTAGGCTGAGCGACGCGCGTATCGACGACGGCTCGATCTTTGGTGGTGCGCTCATCCGCCGAAAATGCAGCAGATGGAAACAGTGCCGATGACCAACGCGACGCAAGGCCCGCCAAATCATCAAGTTCGCCGAACGTAACAAACAGGTCGCGAAGCATGCCCACGCGCTGGCTGCCCTGGCCCGGAAAAATGAAGGCCACCGCGTCATCGCCAAATTGAATTGCGTGGTCTGCGAAGAACACACCGTCAACGTCGTCGCCCCTCTGCGCCGATGCTAGCTTGCGCTGCAGGTCGGTCACGCTGTCGGCAACGATCGCAATTTGTACGGGCTCGCTACGTGCCTCGCTCGAAACCGTCTTTGCAAGATCGCGTAACCGAAGGTGCACGTCGTCACGCGCAAGCAACTTCGCCAGTGCACCTAGCGTGTTCTCGATCTTCGCGCGAGCCGATCCACGAAACAGGAAAAGTTCGCTTGGCCACTCAGAAACGCGCACCGTGGGCTCCGGTGTTTTGGCGTGATTTTCTAGGACTACGTGAAAGTTCGTGCCACCAAATCCGAAGGCACTCACGCCGGCGCGCCGTGTGTCTGAATTCCAGGGTGCCACGGCCTCACGAAATAAGAATGGGCTCGCCCCTGGTTCGTACGCCGAATTGGGTTTCGAAATGTTCGATGTTGGGGGCAATACGCGATGATGAATTGCAAGCGCGGTCTTGATGAGCCCAGCAAGACCTGCCGCGCACTTGGTGTGGCCAATTTGCGATTTGACCGAACCAAGGGTGCATGTGCTCGGCATTGCGCCTGCGCTCCCAAAGAAATCCGTGAGCGCCATGAGTTCGGTCCGATCGCCCACTACAGTTCCAGTGCCGTGGGCCTCCACGAGTTGTACGTCGGCAGGCGAGACTCCCGCGTCTGCGTAGGCTCGTGACAGCGCACGCTCTTGACCCTCTTGCCTAGGCGCTGTGAGCCCGAGGCTCTTGCCATCACTCGAAGAACCAATACCCTTGATAACCGCATACACGCGATCGCCATCGCGCTCCGCATCGGCAAGACGCTTCAACACAACGGCAGCAACACCTTCGCCAAGTGCGATGCCGTCGGCCGACGCATCGAATGTGCGGCATTGGCCTGTTGGAGACAGAGCGTGCACGCTCGCAAACATCAGGTAGTCGTTGATGCCATTGTGAAGATCGGCACCACCACAGATCACCATGTCGCTTGAACCCGATGCGAGCTCTTTGCACGCAACAGAAAGCGCAGCGAACGACGACGCACATGCGGCATCAACCGTGTAGTTGCTTCCCCCAAGGTCGAGTCGGTTTGCAATTCGACCTGAGATAACGTTGGAAAGAACACCTGGAAACGAATCCTCCGTTAGCTTCGGCAGGTGCTCATCGAGCTCGTTTGGCAGCTCTCCAAGGTATTGCGGATAGCTCGCACGAAAACCATACGCGCCTGCCAAGTCAGTGCCAGATTGCGCGCCAAAGATGACGCTCGTCCGCTCGCGATCAAATTCGCGTTCGACGTAGCCCGCGTCCGTGAGCGCGCGTTGCGCCACTTCCAAACTCAAGAGCTGCGTGGGGTCGATCGCTGCAAGCGACCGCGGTGGGATCCCATACGCCTTTGGATCAAATAGGACGTCGGGCAAGAATCCACCCCATTTTGACGGGGTTTTTTCGCCCGACCCCTTCGGATCGAAGTAGAGCTCGGCGTTCCATCGCTCTTTTGAAACCTCTCGAATGCAGTTCTTCGCAAGCGTGATGTTCTTCCAAAACGCGGCTACGTCCGGAGCGTCCGGGAAGATGCAAGCCATTCCCACGATGGCAATGTCGTCGGTCGCTTTGATTGTTCGTGCGGGGAGCTCGAGCGCGTTCAGGTACTCAACGGAGCCCTGCGAAACTGTCTCGTGCAGTTCGCGAACGGTACATCGCTTCCTTTGGAGCGCAGCAACCTGACCCATCATGAAGAGCCCTTCGCTTCGCTGCGTTTTGACATCCACTTCTACGATGCGTTCGCCCTCACGCACGAGTCCCTTCGCTGCAACGCGAAGTCGGCCGAGATTGAGCTGCTCAAGCGCCTCCCAACGTTCCTGGGGCGAGCAGCCTCCATTTGCTAACCGCATGCTCTCATGCTGAAAAACATCTGCGAACGCACTCTTCGCGCATCGAGTGGCATGGCCAGGCGCGGTCTCGAGAAGGACCGTCTCTTCGCACTGGAGGGCCTCCTCTTGGAATGTTGGCAAGATGGCACCGGATTCGACCGCTTCGTGCGTAAAGAGGTATGCCGTTCCCATCAGCACGCCAACCTTGGCGCCTCGCGCAACAAGGGGAGCCGACATGGCGCTCACCATTGCAGCCGATCGCGCATCGTGAATTCCGCCTGCAAAGAGCACGCTTACATCGCGCACTTCTTCAAAGGCGAGCAATTGCTCAACAACCATTTCCCAGAGGACGAAACTCGAACGCGGGCCAACATGTCCGCCGCATTCACGCCCTTCGAAAACGAAGCGACGTGCGCCCTCGGTGAGGAACAGCTCGAGCAACCCCGGAGAAGGCACATGGAGGTACGTTGCGATGCCTTGTGCTTCGAGCGGCTCTGCTTGAGACGGCCGCCCACCTGCAATGATCGCGACCGGTGGCTTCATTTCCTGGAGGAGGGCCAATTGTTCTTCACGCAGCTCGGGCGGGAGAAAGCCCAAAATTCCTACGCCCCACGTTCGTTCGCCAAGAAGTTCCTTCGTTTTAGTGAGCAACGTTCGGGCTTCGGTCCCGTGCATCAGCGACAGTGCGAGGAAGGGCAAACCACCCGCTTCTGAAACGGAATTCACAAAACTCGCTCGATCACTTACCCGCGTCATTGGCCCCTGCGCAACGGGAAGGGCAATTCGATGGGCGCGCGCCCACGCGGAATGTTCAGCAAGTGGTCGCAGAGCGCGGGCCTGACGAATGTGCCCCTGGATCGCGGAGGCGATCGCTTTGATCAGACGGCGAACGGAACCGTATTTCTCACCAAACCGTCGCGCGAACGCTCCATCTTGTCCAACGGCGAGCAATTCCTTCGTGAGATCTGTAGTGCCGAGCAGGGACTCCACGAGCTCCGCCGATGCGTCGCGTGGTGCGGCAAAAAAATCAGGGCGGCTTAAGACACGCCGCCCAGCGATTACCGAGGTCTCGCTCCCGTCCATCG
>JAHFDX010000538.1 GCA_023248785.1 Myxococcales bacterium | reverse complement strand
ATATCTTCTCGCTCGCACATAATGCTCTCTTCATTCGCATTCTGTCCGGCTCGGAGCCCTCCCTCCGGTCGCTCCTACGCTCGCACATAATGCTCTCTTCATTCGCATTCTGTCCGGCTCGGAGCCCTCCCTCCGGTCGCTCCTACGCTCGCACATAATGCTCTCTTCATTCGCATTCTGTCCGGCTCGGAGCCTCCATACCTGTTTCTTCGACATACTCGGAATACCCGCCACCGTAGAAGTGCACGCCTTGCTCGCTAACTTCCAACACGCGATTGGAGATCGCGCGAAGGAAGGCACGGTCGTGAGAAACAAATAACATCGTGCCTTCGTATCCAGCGAGCGCCTCTACGAGCATTTCTTTCGTAGCCATGTCGAGGTGATTCGTTGGTTCGTCGAGTACGAGAAAATTTGGAGGGTCGTAAAGCATTTGTGCGAGCACGAGCCGCGCCTTTTCGCCGCCGGACAGAATGCGGCATGGCTTTTCGATTTCATCGCCTGAAAAACCAAACACGCCAGCCAGCGTACGAAGCGATCCAATCGACGCTTTCGGAAAGGAGCCAACGAGTGTATCCCAAACGGATTCCTCAGCCTTCAGAAGCTCCATCGCATGCTGCGCAAAATATCCGAGCTTAACGCTCGCGCCAAGTGAGACCGTTCCCCGATCGGGCAACGTCGCACCAGCAATTAGCTTGAGCAATGTCGATTTGCCCGCGCCGTTGATGCCCATCACGCACCAGCGCTCTTTTCGACGAATGAGTAAGTCGAAGTCATCGTAAATCACGCGCGAGCCATACGCTTTGGCAACACCGTTCAGCTTTGCAACGTCGTCTCCGGATCGCGGAGCTTCTTGAAAATCGAAACGCAGTTTCCGTCGCCTTTTCGGCGGTTCAACGCGTTCGATTTTCTCAAGCTTCTTCACGCGCGACTGCACCTGCGCCGCGTGACTTGCGCGGGCCTTGAAGCGCGCAATGAACGCTTCTTCCTTCGCGAGCATAGCTTGCTGCCGTTCGAATTGGCTCTCCGCCTGCGCATCGAGCACAGCGCGTTGCTTTTCGTAAAATTCATAGTTGCCAGAAAACACGGTCAGTTCGCCGCCATCGATCTCAACGATCTTCGTCACGATGCGATTCATGAATTCGCGATCATGCGACGTGATGACCAAAGCGCCTTCGTAGGCTTTGAGAAATCCCTCGAGCCATAGAATAGATTCAATGTCGAGGTGGTTCGTTGGCTCGTCGAGAAGCATCAGGTCAGGCTTCGTGAGCAAGATGCGGGCGAGCGCCACGCGCATCTTCCACCCGCCCGAGAGCGCCCCCACGTCCCCATCCATCACTTCTTGCGAAAATCCAAGGCCGGCCAAAATTTCTCGCGCGCGTGCTTCAAGTGCATATCCGCCGAGCTCCTCGAAACGAGACTGCACTTCGCCGAATTCTTCGACCACGCGATCCATTTCCTTTTCGTCCGGATCGGCAAGACGCACTTCCAGCTCTCGCAATCGCGCCGCGGCTACCGCGACAGGTCCTGCGCCGTCGAGCGTGGCCGTAACCACAGACGTCCCATGCATTTCGCCGACGTCTTGACTAAAATAACCGACCGTGGTGCCCCGCTCGAGGGCGACCTGTCCGGCATCTGGTTCTTCCTCGCGCACGGCCAGGCGAAAAATCGTGGATTTCCCCGACCCGTTGGGACCCACGAGACCCACTTTTTCCCCGCGGAATACTGCGAGCGAAGCGTCGAGAAACAGGATTTGGCGGCCGTGTTGCTTTGAAACGGAATCAAGCCGGAGCACAAGACACTTTTAGCATGAATGTTTGCCCCTTCGGTCGCAACTCATGGCTCGTTTGGAGGGCGGAGCAGGCGGAGGATACTCCCGTGGCGATAGAGAGAATCACCTTGCTCCTTGCGCCAATCCTAGTGGCAGCCTGCACATCCGACGAAACAACATTCGACCCCGACATCTCGCCGCTCGACGCCTCTGTCGAACCCGAACCAGACGCCACTGCGGAGAAGAGTCCGTCGAATCCCAAAGGCGACGCCCCACGTATTGACGCGGGCGATCGCCCTAACGCTGACCACGACGGAGCGGCGCATGATGGGTCGACAAACGACGTGCCGTGGGTACCCGACACCTCGATGACAACCGACGCAGGCGACGGTGGAACAACGCGCGTTCCCCTCAATATGGGCGCCGCAACGGTTGATCATGGAGTTCTCGTTTCCGACGCGGGAGGATTGCCCAAAGTCACAATAAATAAGAGCGGCCAACACACCGCGGTCACGATGTGGATCAACAGCAACAACCCGTTCTCGCAACCCAGTCCCGCCGTTCTGGTCCCCCTCTACGACGGGGCGTGTGTTGCCGGAACGACGACTACGCCTTCGAAGTGGTTTTGGATTGAAAACAAATCAGCGAGTGCACTTGCAGCATATGTAGCCTCATATGTTACTTTTAGTATGGACGGTGGCGTGGCAACGAACAAGTTTACGCGCGCCCTGGCGTTTGACGCGGACCAGCCGGCCAATGCGCACAACTCGAACTGCATTGCCCCTCTGAGCATGGAAGCGCTTCAATCCTTCGGCGACACCTATGGCGTTTTGCCCACGAATTATAACTCCGGGGGCCACAACTATCGCTACGAGCGCACGGTCTCTATCGCCAAATTGAAACACCCCTCGCCCACAATGGCACAGTCGCAATTCGGATCCGGATTTTGGTCAGTCGATTGGCAGAGCAACAAAATTTTGTGGGTGAAAGCCGTCCCAAACTCCAACTACTGGCTTCCATCGACCGAGACGATCGAGGGAACCGGCTCTGTGAATTTGCCTCTCAAGATCGGGCCCTCCAAGTCCGTGTTGGTGCTCGTCCAATTTGAGAATCAATTTCCATTGGCCGCTGCGGCCGATATTGAGGTCGCGCCCTAGCGAAAGAAGAAGGTCCTCGGACGGCTCTCGGAATGGGTGCTCCACCCACAAAACTCGAGCTGTCCGCGATGGACATTCTTGTCCTTGACGCCACTGGCAAAACTGGCGTTCACCTTCTTCTTTCAGCAAGCCCTCGAACTCGGACACATTTCGACAAGAACTTGCCAGACGCGCGTGCATTGCACGTCATCCCTTCGAACACCAGCCACGCCAAAAAAATCCCTCACCAAAAGGAGCTCTACAAGACGCGTTACGCGTTCCGAAATCGAGCGTACGTTCAACCTTCTGATGCAGGCTGACCGCTTTGCCACTCGATACGACAAGACACTCCGCAACAACTACGCCGCCGTGGTCACCACTGGTTGCGCGCTCTCATGGTTGCGACTCTAGAGATACTCCTACCCCGTCCGGGACGAGCACTCCGCGAGCTGC
>JAHFDX010000537.1 GCA_023248785.1 Myxococcales bacterium | reverse complement strand
GCCAAACGCCGTGAGCGCGGCGAAATAGGGAAGGACGAGTAAGTCTTTTTCGCTATCGGAACCAAGCGGGCGGAGGTGGCTCTTAGGAATGAGTGCGCTACTCCCGCCCTTTCGTTTAGTGCGTTGCTGAGACTCTAAATGGGATCAGAGCAGCGCTTTTTCGCCGTCGACTGCCTTGGCAAATAACTCCAGCGTTTCCGTCACGCGTTGACGATCATTTTTCGGAACGCGTTCCAAAAGATCGAGCACGACCTTTTGGCTCTCGGCGGCAATCATGTCCACCGTACGTCGACCGCGAGGCGTCAGACGAACGTCGGTTTGGCGCGCGTCGTCCGTGTCCTTCTTGCGCGTGATGAATCCGCCCCGCTCAAGCCCGGCGAGATTGCGGCTGGCAGTCGACGGATCGATCCCGAGAGCACTTGCGATGGTCGATGTCGACATCGCGCCCTGCTCGGCGATGATCTGCAAGGTCTCCGCCTGTTGGGGAGTCACTTCACCTGTGCGCGCGAGGTCACGGCCTAATCGACCGAGTCCTCGCGACACGATTGCAAGAACACGAACAAACCTGTCTTGGTCCGCCATGGGAGGGCCATGTAGTCTACAAGTTCGGTTCCTGAGTCAAGCGTATCGATTCGTTGCGCAACGATTTTCGCATTCGCGGTTGGAAGTGTGCAGCCTGCGTGTGAATCCCATGAAAAATTGTCCCATCGAACGTTCGTGTATGGCTTGACGCGCGAAACGTTTTTTGCACAGCCGCAAGATTGATCCGATCGGTACGGCCATCTAGTTTCAGTACGCCGGAGGAATGACGATGGCCCACCCCACTCTTGCTGAGCGACTCGCGGAAGGTTCGACGACGCGAATGTTCGACAGCGATTTTTTTGAGCGCTTTTCGCGAATTCATCCGCGGACCATTTTCATGGTTTGGGTTCCGGTCGCAACGATGGCGTTAGGGCACTCGATCGTTCGCCACGAGATGTCTTACGTGACCATGGCCGCGTTCTTCCTGGTCGGAATTCTAACGTGGACGCTCGCAGAATATCTCCTTCATCGCTGGGTTTTTCATTGGACGAATGACACGCTGTGGGGCAAGCGGATCCATTTCTTTTTGCACGGTGTTCATCACGATTTCCCAAATGACAAAGATCGATTGGTGATGCCCTTGGGAGTGAGTATTCCCATGGCTGTCATCTTCTACACCCTGTTTCGCGTGCTGCTCGGGCAGGTTCAAGTCGAACCGTTTTTCGCTGGCTTCGCGGTTGGCTACCTCATGTACGACGGTACCCACTACTACGTGCATCACTTCGTCCCAACGACGCGCGTCGGAAAATACCTCCGTCGCCATCATCTGATCCATCACAATGCCGAAATTGAGGGTGGCTACGGTGTTTCAACGCCGCTTTGGGATGTGATCTTTCGAACCATGCCGAAAAAGCGAGTTCGAGCTCAACTAGGCCCCTAGTACGTCAAGGGGTTCAAACCGCCCTAGAAAACCCGCTAAGCTAGGGCGTAATGACGACGCAGAGTCCCAGCGCGCCACCGCCATCGGAAATCGGGCAGGTACTCGCGCATCGTTACGAAGTCATTCGCGAGATTGGCAAGGGCGGCATGGGGATGGTCTACCTGTGTCGCGACGTCGTCACCGGCGATCGCATCGCACTGAAGCGATTGAAGCATAGCGACGGCACTCCTCACCGTCCGGAGGAGTATTGGTGGTTCCACCAAGAAGCCCGCGCGGTGGCGGCCCTTGATCACCCCGCAATCGTGCGCGCGCGCGATTTTGGCATGCTTGCTGACAACTCGCCGTATCTCGCCATGGATCTGCTCCCGGGGCGCAGCATTCACGAATGGATGCACACAACGCAGATGGCGTGGCCCGTCGTTTGGATGATGGTCGATCAAGTTCTTGCGGGTCTCGCACATTCGCACGCGAGGGGCATCATTCACGGCGATCTAAAACCCTCGAACGTCATGCTTGACGTATCGAACCCGGTCGGACCTCGCGCGTATGTTTTGGACCTAGGCCTCGCGTGGCTACGTCAGTTTCGGCACGACCCGCGCCTTGACGGAACACAAGCCCCTGAGGTCGCGCAGCATGCGGGGGCGGGAACCGTCGGCTGGGTTGCGCCCGAGCAGATTCGCAAGCTTGCGCCTTTCGTTGGGCCGGCGACGGATTTTTACGCGCTCGGTTGCATTATGTACCGCGTGCTTTCGGGCAAAGAGGTGTTCGAGGGGACGGCGCAAGAAGTGTTGCGGGCACACAAGCGCTCGCCCGTTCCGCCGCCGAAACTGCCCGACGGTGTTCCCCCGGAAGCGGGAAGTTACATTTTGCGCCTTCTTGAAAAGAAGCCGTGGGCCCGTTTCGAGTTTGCCGCCGACGCTCGTCGTGCGTGGGCCGCACTGCGTCCTCTGGGCGCGAAGATGCTCGAAGATATTGTCGCTTCGCGCTCGGTGTCTACGGAGCGAGTGAGTTCGCTTGCACCCGGCCTCCTCTCGCTTCGTGCGGCGCCCCTGGTTGCCCGACAGCGTGAACGCTCGGAACTGGTCGAGATCATCGACGAGATTGCGACCGGGAGCACGAAGCAAGCGTTTGTGGTCATGATTGGCGATGCAGGCGTGGGCAAAAGCCGGCTTGCAGAGTGGCTTTGCGAATACGTGCATGAAACGGGAAAGATGATCCCGTTGCGCGCGCGCTACGGCCGCATTCCCACGCCCCTCGACGGTGTTACGGGTGCCATCACAGCGCATTATGGTCTTGAGAACGCCGACCGCATTTTGGTCGAACAGACGCTGATGAGTCGGTGGGATGTCACGAAAGACGATGACGACGCACTCACGTGGGTAGCGGCCACGGCGGAATGGCTCAGGCCAAGTTCGACGGGGGAGACCGGCGAGATGGGTCCGACGGGCAAACGTTTTGTGCTCGATCGTCCCGAGCTTCGATGGGTGGTCGTTCAACGCCTGATGCATCGCCTCACAAAGGAGCGCCCCGTCCTTATGTGGCTCGACGATCTTCATCTAGCGTCGAAGAACACATTCGAGATGTTGTCCCGTTTGCGCCAGAGCTCACCGAATGTTCCGCTTTTGATCTTGGTTACAGCCCGAAGTGAAACGCTCGCGACCGATCTCGATGCAGCACTTCGAATGGAAACACTGCGGACCGAGTGGAATGGCCGGGTTGTCGATGTGAAGCCGCTCGAAAACGATGAGGCGGAACTTCTATTGCGATCCATGTTGCCACTCCACGATGATGCGGTTCGGCGCGCTGTTGAGCAAACACGCGGAAATCCCTTGTTCGCGCTCCAGCTGTTGCACGCTTGGGCGGGTGGTGGATATCTTCAGCTTGACGAGGGCCGTTA
>JAHFDX010000536.1 GCA_023248785.1 Myxococcales bacterium | reverse complement strand
GCTGGAATTGTCTCGCCGGCCTGGCCGAGAAGATCAATGCGTAGCCCCTCAATTCTTCCCCCACCGGCCTGCATGAGCGCACGTACTTGCTCGGCTTGCCCGGGTGGGTAGAGGGTTGAGACGTTCGTCCCAACAACGTCTTGGGCCGGCCGGCCGCACACGCGCTCGGCTGCGCGATTGAACAAGCGAATGATTCCAACAGGATCCAAGCTCACAATCGCGTCGACCGATGAGTCGATGACTCGCTCGAGAAATTGCTTGGTTTGTACGAGCTCGCCCTCGAGTTTTCGCTGCGCGGTGACATCGCGAAAGGTGCAAAGCACGATGCCTTCCGATCGCAAAACTGAGCTAAAATTGGCACTCGCCGTTACAATATGACCTTCCTTGTGGCGCAGATGGAGGTCTACGTCGTGCGGAAAAACACCCTCGTTGAAGTTACGAAGAAGGGCTTCGTACACGGCGGGCTTGTCGGCAAGAAACGACTGAAATCCGCGCGCGCACACGTCCTCGACTTCGTATCCAGTAATGACTTGCGTTTGCGGGTTGGCAAACAGAATAACGCCCTCTGAATCGAACACAGTGATGCCGTCAGCCGCGCTCTCGAAGTAGTCCGCAAATCGCTGAAGCGAGCGCATTCGGCGTTCGGCTTCTACCCGCGCAACAGTCACCTCTTGCGTTTGATCACGAAGCGACTGAAAAACACGGGCGTTGCGAAGCGCAATGGCCATGGCGTTTGCAACGGCTTGGCACAACAGAAGCTCGTGTGAACCGAACGCGAACGCCCGCTTCGCACGAAGGAACAGAACGCCCATCGCCCGATCTGCAAACTTAATTGGAATGATCGCGAGTGCCGGAAACACGGCGGCATCTTGAGTGCGTGACTCCAGGAGTGGATGCGGCTTGCCGTCGTTCAAGATGAGTGGCTCGCCGCTGCCCAGCACCTGAAGAATCTCGGGATAGCTGCCGAGTGAGATCGCAAGGTCGGCAAGAGCGGGATCGTCGGATGCGGCAACCACAAAGCCCGTCTGAGCGGGGGGTTGCACGAGCACCACGCTCACACGATCGACCTTAACGATTTGGGCAATGCGGCGAACAGCGGTTTGCGTAATTCCGCGGTAGTCCAGATCGGCTGCGAGCGCGTGCGTCAGTTGGAGGACGAGCTCGAGATCGTGCTCCTTGCTCGTCGATGGGTCCATCAGGAGAAAGCGTATCCTTCGCGATACCTCTAGAACAAGCGGCCTTGGCCCGGGCCTTCGCCTTCTTCTTCGTGAGCTCTTGGCTTCAGTCCGAGCAATTCGTAACCTTTTTTTGTCACAATTCGGCCGCGTGGCGTTCGGCCGATGAAGCCCTGTTGCAACAAGTAGGGTTCGTAAACGTCTTCGATGGTGTCGCGAGGCTCGCTGAGGGCTGCAGCGAGCGTTTCCACTCCGACCGGACCGCCCTCGTAATGATCGATGATGACGCGAAGATACCGTCGGTCCATATCGTCGAGACCTGCGGCATCGATGTCGAGACGCAAGCTCGCTTTCTCCACAATGGCCACATCGATCACGCCCGTCCCGATCACTTCCGCGAAATCGCGAATGCGCCGAAGCAGCCGGTTCGCAACGCGCGGGGTCCCACGTGAACGGAGCGCAATGGCCATCGCCGCATCGGGCGCAATCGAAACACCAAGGATGCCCGCACTGCGCGCGATGATGCGCGCAAGATCGACGCTTTCATAAAAATCGAGGCGAACAATGTGCCCGAAGCGCGAAAAGAGCGGCGCCGTCAGAAGCCCGGTGCGTGTCGTTGCACCGATGAGTGTGAAGGGTTGAAGAGGAATTTGTATCGAGTTCGCATATGCGCCTTCGCCCGTGACTACGTCGATGATCAAATCGTCCATCGCAGGGTACAAACTCTCTTCCACCGCGGGGCTCAGACGATGAATCTCGTCGATGAACAAAATGTCGTTCGGTTGCAGCTTCGTCGTGAGAAGCGAAAAAAGCGCGCCCTTGTGCTCAACAGCAGGGCCGCTGGTCGTGTGTACCTGCACGCCTCGCTCGTTGGCCAGGATGTGCGCGAGCGTGGTTTTTCCGAGACCGGGCGGCCCGCAGAGGAGAAGATGATCGAGCGGCTCTTTTCGACGCTTTGACGCTTCGACAAAGACCTCGAGGTTCTCTTTGTGTTTGGCTTGGCCGATGTAGTCGGCAAACGTTCTCGGGCGAAGGGTGCGATCGAATGCGTGATCGTCCCCTTGGGGCTCGAGATCGAGCGCACGCACCATCGACGGATCGGGGGCGTCACGTGAGGCGGACGGAGTGCGCTTCGAAGCCACGGGGCTACGGTACTCCTCTATGGAGCGTGGGGGTAGCGGTGGCAACCGACACGTTCACCTCACTGCGCGCGAGTAGACTGTGGCTTGGTCCTGCTCGGTATGGAGCAAGTCGAGCACACCGTCGCCGTCGAAATCGCCCCATGCAAGCCGTGCGTACCTGCTAACCACGGGAGTCGCGTTGGGGTCGAACTTCCCCTCGGGCTCGTCAACGCGATGAATCTCGACCTCACCGGTATCCATTTTCTTCACATCGACGCGATACGCATGGAGGTCTGAATTCGAAACCGAAGCGAACCAAAAGCGGTGTGAAATTGCGTTTCGGTCCGAATAGGTCTCCTCAAGCTTCGAGCGCTGGATCGAATAGGCGGGGTGCGAAAAAGAGCCCAGGTCCTCAAGGCGTTTTACGTAAAAACAACGAGACAAGGCCATGTTGCGGCACGGCGCGTTAATGAAGAGTTCGAGGTGACAGGCTACGTCCTTGCATTTTTCAGTGGCAGTACCGCCGGCCATCACAAGAAAATCCGTATCCCCGTCGCCATCGATATCGATCGGTTCGGCGCGCACGACGTTGTCGCCTCGATCACCTTCAAACGACAATGAAACGGGGCCGCGATCGCGGTAAAGGCTAAACCCCACCGGCGCGCCGCGAACGGATGAAAGTGCAATCCACTCGGCCGTTCCATCGGTAGGCGGTGCACTGAGGGAAGGTACCAGTGCGTCCCATGTTATGTCCGACCTCGATCCGTCTGGTGCCGCCTCGAAAGACAGGCTTTGGCACGCCCCATCGTGATCGTCTTCCACGGTGGGCACCTCACCCTCCTGCATCGAGACCCACCGTACGAGGCTCTGTACGGTATCCATCGTGGTGCTGCGTTGGGGCTGAATGCTCACGAGGCGCACACCCGTGTCGGTTGCGACGCCCCCTACGACGAAAGCTTGGCCCCCGGAAAACCGTTGACCCCTGGGGGGGTCGGCTCCCGTGGGGGCGTCGGCTGTGAAGCCACGGCACGCAGCAAACGTGGCCAACGCCACCAGGGGATCG
>JAHFDX010000535.1 GCA_023248785.1 Myxococcales bacterium | reverse complement strand
GATGGCAGCCAACAAGCGCCGCCTCGTGATCCTCGGATCACCTGCGCGGGCGAGTTACGAGGAAGACGATCACTTCCGCGATCATTGCGGAGTCTTCGGGATTTACGGTCACGCGGAGGCATCGAACCTCACGTATCTCGGGTTGCACGCTCTGCAGCATCGTGGGCAAGAGTCTGCGGGAATCGTTTCAAGCGATGGAGAGCAGCTCTTCGTGCATCGCGCGATGGGCCTTGTCCAAGATACATTCACAGAGTCGATTTTGTCGCAGTTACCAGGGCGCATTGCGATAGGTCACGTGCGCTATTCGACTGCGGGTGGATCGCACATCAAGAATGCGCAACCCATCGCCGTGAACTATGCGCGCGGCATGATTTCCGTCTGCCACAACGGCAACCTCACCAACGCAGACGAATTGCGCGCGAGTCTTGAGGAACGCGGATCCATCTTCCAGAGTGACTCCGACACAGAAGTGCTCGTCCATCTTGTTGCGGGGAGTCGCGAGATCAGCGTCGTCGATCGGGTGCTCGATGCATTGAAGCAAGTTCAAGGGGCGTACTCGTTGCTCTTTCTCACGGAAGACACGCTCATCGCCGTGCGCGATCCCATGGGGATACGGCCACTTTGCCTTGGGATCTTGCCCGGAAGTCGTGATGCGCATGTTGTGGCGAGCGAACCAACCGCCTTCGATCTTATTGGCGCGGAATACGTGCGCGATGTAGAGCCCGGCGAGCTTATCGTGATCGATCGCGAGGGCATGCGTTCGCTGCGCGCGCTTCCCCCTGCCGAACCTCACTTTTGCGTGTTCGAGTACGTGTACTTCGCGCGTCCTGACTCGCGCGTGGGGAACCGCTCGGTGTATGAAGTGCGTCGCTCGCTCGGTGCCTCACTCGCGGAAGAACATCCGGTTGACGCTGACGTTGTGATTCCCGTGCCCGATTCGGGTGTGCCCGCAGCGCTCGGATATTCGTCGCAACTGAAGATACCTTTTGAGATGGGCCTTGTTCGTTCGCATTACGTGGGTCGAACATTCATTGAACCGCAGCAGACGATTCGGCACTTCGGAGTGCGGCTCAAACTCAACCCGGTGCGTGACATGCTAAAGGGCAAGCGCGTCGTTGTGATCGACGACTCAATCGTCCGTGGCACGACGTCGCGTAAGATCGTGAAGATGGTACGCGATGCTGGCGCACGCGAAGTGCACTTGCGCATCTCGAGTCCGCCGACGGAGTGGCCGTGTTACTACGGTATCGATACGCCAACGCGCCGGGAGCTCATCGCGTCAAGCCACAGCATCGAAGAAATCGCGCGCTACGTCACGGCTGATTCGCTCGGATACCTGTCGCTATCAGGAATGCTCCGTACCGTTTCGCAAAAGAAAAACGAAGACGGCGCGGGTCTCTGTCACGCCTGTTTTTCGGGCAAATATGAGATACCGCTCTCCACCCTCGAAGCGCCATCGCGAAGACAAATGCGACTCGTGGGGATGTGACTCAAGGGCCAAGGGCCCTTGAGTCATCCTGAGCGCAGCGAAGGATCCCCCGGTGAAGGAGTGGGAAGGCAGGGGGGGCCTTCGTTCGGCGAGGCCTCACTCAGATGACATCTATATCAACTCGACGTAGCTTCAAAATCGATGCCCGAGGCAACCTCCGATTCGTTTGTGTCTGTGTACGAAGTGGGGCCGCGCGATGGTCTGCAAAACGAAACGACGATTCTGCCTGTCGCGACGAAAATTCTTCTGATCCAAGAGCTCATCGCCGCGGGGATTCGTCGGATGGAGGCCACGAGCTTCGTCTCACCGGCGTGGGTCCCTCAGCTCGCGGATGCGGACGAACTATGCGCGCAGCTTCCTCGTAAGGAAGGTGTTTCGTACAGCGCGTTGTGCCCAAACAAGCGAGGTCTCGAGCGCGCTCTCTCAGCACGCGTTCCCGAAGTTGCCGTGTTTGTAAGCGCGAGCGAAACGCATAACAAGAAGAACGTAAACAAGAGCATTGCCGAAACGCTGGTCGCGTTCCAGGAGGTCGTTGGTCCCGCGACCTCACTAAAATTGCGCGTTCGCGGATACGTATCGACGGTTTGGGGTTGTCCGTACGAGGGGGCTGTAGCTCCGGAAGCTGCACTTCGTATCGCACATCAGTTACGGGCCATGGGGTGTTACCAAATATCCCTTGGCGATACGATCGGGATTGGAAATCCTCGCCAAACGCGCGACATCGTGGGCTTGTTTCTGAAGGAGTTCGCTCCCCACGAGCTTGCTCTGCACATGCATGACACACGAGGTTCCGCGCTAGCGAATATTGTTGTGGCGATCGATGCGGGCATTCGCGATTTCGATGCATCCATTGGGGGCATGGGCGGCTGCCCCTATGCACCGGGCGCTGCGGGGAATGTGGCTACCGAGGATCTGGTCACCATGTTGCACGGCATGGGATTAACGACGGGGCTCGACGAAGATCGCCTCATTGAGGCGGCCCTGTATGCAGAGCGGGCCGTCGGGCGTGCTCTTCCTGGAAAGGTGCACGTGGCAGGAAGGTTTGTCCCCCGAGGCATTTCAACCTCGCAAGGAACCGACGCGTGAACCTTTCACGATTGAAAGGTCGTTCGCGAATTGAGGTACTTCGTTTCCCCGGTTTATGTGTGTGGCAAGATTTGGTACGTAGCTTGCTAATTTCACGGGCATTGCCGCGCGGAGTGACCGTCCACCCCCCCCTCGGTCGCCGCGCGGCTTGTTTTTGTCTAGATATTTTCGTCAGGCTGACGGTCTTGTGTCTCTTGGTTGCGTGTCAAAAGGCGCCGCCGGAACCAACCTCCGCGCCGACATCTGCGCCAGTGGCCATCGCATCGAAGCGTTGCATGGAGCCTCTTGAGGCTTCCCCAAAGGCGGTGCCGGCGCGCATTCCACCATCGGCGTGTCCAAAACCCGACGCGAGTTTTGCACCTCTTGCTGTCTCGGTGGTTGCTGTTGGAGGTGCACGCGTTTCTGCGGAGGTTGCGCGTACGTCTGCCGAAACGGAACGGGGCCTAATGTATCGAACATCGTTGCCGAACGATTCGGGTATGTGGTTCGACCTGCGCGAGCGCGCCGTTCATAAGTTTTGGATGCGTGACACGTGCATTCCGCTCGACATTCTGTTCATCGATGACGATGGTCTCCTCGTGGGTGTGGCGGAGTCTGCCGTGCCGCTCACGGAGGACTCGCGAGGTGTCAACTGCGCGTCGCGCTATGTCCTCGAGGTCAACGCGGGTTGGGTGCGGGCCCATCACGTGAAGCCAGGCGATCATGTCGAATGGCGCAAATAAGCCGCAAATACAGTTCTACTTACGCGGTTCTCTATTAACGCCGTAACACTGTACGAAGCCCATGAACT
>JAHFDX010000534.1 GCA_023248785.1 Myxococcales bacterium | reverse complement strand
GTACGCGAGCAGGCGCGTCATCTGTAATCCCGCGCGCAATGGCCTCAAGGCCAAACACTTCACCCAGCAGATCAGGCGCAATCGCCGCTCCGCCCTCTGCCTGCGCGGCAAGCTCGCATGCTTCCCTCGGGCTTGCGACCTTCACGACGGGAACCGATGCACGCTCTCGGATGTAACCATGGCAAAGCTCGTAGTCAGTCGCCGTGACAAACATTTTCGTTACTTGGTCGACCGATCCGGCGCACGACCAGAGGTGAAGCTCGAGAGCCAACTCGATCACTTCGGTGATCTTGGCTTCATGTCGAACGAGCTCCACGAACGACGTCTGCACGATGCCATCTTGCGTTGTTTCCATTGGAAGCACGCCCGATTCGGAATGGCCACGAATGACCCCCTCGACGACTTCGCGTGGTGTGCGCGCCATGGTGAGTCTGACGGCTCCACCAAATCGTCGCCGCGCGGCAAGAAACGCAGGGGATCCCTCCGTTCCGAGACAAGCAACCTGCAATGGAGCTGCGAGAGATGCGCAAACTGCGTCGATTTCGCGAAGGAGATGCGCACAGAGCTCCGGTGGCAGAGAACTCTTCGCGCACGCGGTTGTTTCACTTCCCTGGCGAAGCTCGCGCTCCGTACGGCCAGCGTCCCCGGCGTGGGCCTCTGCGAAGCGCTTTGCCAGGGACGCTCGCTGCTCAAGAACGCGAACGAGGGCCTCGTCATGCTCGACCTTCGCCCGTCGCAAGTCCGACAGATCACGTTCATGGGTCATGAAGGAAAGCGTACCGCCCATCGGCGCAATGCAACAGCCCTGGCAAAACGATACTAATGATGTTACGTTTCAACCGTGCAGCGGGCGGATTTGGAGTGGCTCCTCAAGAAGTATGAAACGCTGAGGGCGCTCCAAGGTCAGGACGAGCCTGAAACGTCACGGCACATGCGAAGTCTCGCGAGAGAGTATCCTGGCGCGCTCCGCGAACTCGACGATCTGCCTCCAGAAACCATTTGCGCGCGGGCACATGAACTTGAGCGAGTGCTTTCCGAGCAAGGCGCGGCGCCACCTTGGGCACCGTTACAAATGCGATTTCATCGCCTTCTGCGAGGAGCGTTGGCCATTCGCCGAGCGGGGCAGAGCGCGACATCCGATCTTCACGAACAAGTAAGTCGTGGCGACCTTGGCCATGATGCGCGCGACTGGGCCGATGATCTTCCGGCACTTTTTGCACCAAACCGTTCGTCACTCACAGAACTGACGTTCTTCCGCATCGCGGCGGAGGCCGGCATGTCCCGCAACGAGGTGGAGCAACTACTCTTTGGCAGTTTGCGTCGATTTCGACGTGTCTGCAGGGGTTGATGGCACGCTCGCTGACGGTTCCGCTGGAGTCTTCGCCGCGCCTCCGCTCTTGGATTCGCCGCCCCCGCTCTTGGATTCGCCGGCCTTCCCCTCCGACCCCTTCGAGTCGCTCGGCTCCAATTTTTTCGGAGCGGGAGATGAATATGCGTCAGCGTACCAACCACCACCCTTGAGGATAAACGTCCCTCCACTAATGAGCCGCTGCGCCGTTTTTTCGTCGCATTTCGTGCATGTATCGAAAGCGGGCTCGGTGATCTTCTGGATCTCTTCCCAGCGGTGGCCGCAAGAGGTGCAGCCGTATTCGTACGTCGGCATGACTAAGGCGCCAGTTATGCCGCGGCGGCGCGACTGTCAACCTCTTCGCGCGGGTGGACTTGGGAGCGCGGAAGTCTTATTTCACGGGCCCAGATCGACAAAGGGGAGCGCGTCGCCCATTTCCGCTGCATCGTCACCGCGGTTTTGAGTGTCACCGAGACCGAGCTCGCCGAACTTGTTCCATCCCCAGCACTTGACGCGGTCGTTGTCCAGCAACGCGCACGCGAAGAAGGTGCCGACGGAAAGCTGGCGGATCTGGCGACCGTCGCCCAGATCGACAAAGGGGAGCGCGTCACCCATTTCCGCTGCATCGTCACCGCGGTTTTGAGTGTCACCGAGACCGAGCTCGCCGAACCTGTTCGGTCCCCAGCACTTGACGCGCCTATTTTCAAACACTGCGCACGTAGAATACGCGCGCGTGGAGATCGTCGTGACGCGTGAGAAGCTCCCAAGTAACGTCGGCGGCGATGTTCTGGGTTCAGTTGGTTCGCATATGTAGTCTGTGTAACCGTCCGTCGAAGAGCTCACGATCGGCCTTCCCAATATGCCGTCATTTAGAGCCGCCCGATGGCCCCAGCACTTCACGGAGTGATCGTCGAGCAAGGCGCACATGTGCATGAGGCCATCCACCACTTCCGTAACGGTTCGACCCTCGCCCACGTCAATTGCGGGCAAGGCATCTCCCATCTCGCCCGGGCGAAGTCCCCAGCTGGAGGCCTCTCCGGTGCCACAAACTGCTCTCTCTCCCCAGCATTTGAGTTGGTAGTTGTCGAGCACAGCGCAGCTCCTCTGAGGACCTATGCCGAGAGCCAACGCGCGCCGACCTGTCCCAAGATCGGCATAGGGAAGTGCATCGCCCATGTCTCCCGGCTTCACCCCGCGTGACTCCCCATCGCCGGTGCCAAGTAGTCCCGACGTTCCCCAACACTTCACGCGTTGGTCCTCGAGAATGGCACAGGTATGATCCTCGCCCGTGAACACACGGAGAGCGGTATGGCCGCGTCCAAGATCGACCGCAGGAAGCGCGTCGCCCATCTCATCCGGATCGTCCCCGCGATCATCACCCGGAACGCCCAGTTGGCCATGGTTGTTGTGTCCCCAACACTTGATGCGTCCATCGCTGAGAAGTGCACAGGCGTGGTTGAACCCAACCGACACATCGACAACCGAAGTACCTCGACCGAGGTCGACGAACGGCAGCGCACTACCCATTTCGTTGAGCGCATCACCCCGGTGCTGGCGATCGCCGAGACCGAGCTGTCCCCAGGTGTTGTAACCCCAGCACTTGAGTGCGCCGTCGGATCGAACCGCGCACGTGCTCCAGGTTCCCGTCGAGATGCGGATCCATCGGTTTGGTGACGCGTTACCGTCCGCGGCATCGGCGGACGCGTCGCTGTTGGGTGCAAGCCGACCGCCAGCATCCTCGGGGCTCGTACTCGATGTCGGCAATCGGCTGTTCGATTGTTGCGACGCGTCGAGCCCCGATCGCCCGCCGCACGAGAGTACGAGCCCGGCGGTCAGCCCTACGACTCGTGCATTTTTCCAGCAGAATTCCACGCTCACCACGAATCTTCCCGCTTATTTCCCGCCGTCCTGTGGAGGAGGCATCCCCCCATCGGGCGGTGGTGGTGTTCCTCCGTCGGGTCGATCGACACCCTTCATCATCGTCGAGTAGATCATCCAATACGTACCGTCAGTCGCCTTGGTTA
>JAHFDX010000533.1 GCA_023248785.1 Myxococcales bacterium | reverse complement strand
CCGAGTGGTGTCGACAGGACGGTGTTGTGGCAGAAGCTGCCATCTTGCGACTTTCGAAACTTCTTCGAACGATGCTCGAAGGCGCCAAACTTGGCACGTGGTCGTTGGACAACGAACTTTCCCTCGCGCGAGACCTCCTCGAGCTGCATTTGCTTCGCGATCCTGGACTCTTTGATCTCAAGATGGATATTGAAGAGCGCGCTCTCGGGATTTTTGTGCCATCGATGTGCGTGGTGACCCTCGTCGAAAACGCCGTAAAACATGGCCCAAGCCGAGGCCATCGAGGCCCCCTCGTGGTGAGAGCGCGGTACGATGCCAACTTTGTAACTATTGAAGTGTCAAATAACGGCCCTTATGCGGGCCCACGTCCGGGCGGCAACGGTCTGCCTACGTTGAGACAACAGCTCGACATCGCGTATCGAGGGAACGCACGGCTCGACATTCGTAGCGATGGCTCTGGGACCGTTGCCATTCTAAATATTCCACGCGTCGCCTCCGAAAGTCGCTCGCAATGACCCCACTTCGAATTCTCATCTGTGATGACGAGCTTGTTGCCCGAAAACGGCTCGCACGTTTGCTCTCGACGATGACCGACGTGCAAATTATTGGCGAGTGTGCATCCGGCTCGGAAGCCCTCGCAATTGCGCGAAGCGAACGCCCGGATGTATTGCTTCTCGACATTCATATGCCCGATTTGACCGGCCTCGATGTACTGCAGGCGCTCGACGAAGACGCCCCGTTCGTCATTCTGTGCACCGCATACAGCGAACATGCGCTCGACGCGTTTGAACTCGGTGCGGTCGACTACGTAGTCAAGCCCGTGGAGCTTGCTCGCCTACGTCGTGCCATCGAGCGCGTCCTTGAGCGCACCAAACAGCAAGCCGAGCCGGACCGCACGAGCACGACGGGCCTCGACCGGCTTGCCATCGAAACGCAGAACCACATCGCCCTCGTTCCCTTCGCAGAGATTGTCTTTGCCGCAATCGAAGGCGAATTGACGAAAATTGTGACGTCCGATGCAGTGTTTTGGACCACCGAGCCCCTGAGCTCTCTCGCAGATCGCTTGCCCGGAAACACTTTCGAGCGTGTACATCGACGTGCACTTCTAAATTTTATGCACGTGGAAAGACTCGAGGCTCAGCCCACCGGAGGTCTTTTGGCACACATGAAGTCTGGAGATCGTGTGGAAGTGTCGAGGCAAGCCTCTCGTGTTCTTCGACGCCGGCTCGGGTTGAGGTAAAGTCGGGGCATGAGCCATCCGGCGGACGGCACGGAGGAGGAACGCGCGAAAACGCTTGCGGTGATCAACGAAACCTTTGCCAAGGCTGTCCCTCACAACGCGGCGCTCGGACTGCAAGTCATCGACTTTGCGCGCGACGCAATCACAATTCGGTTGCCGTTCGATCCCCTTTGGATCGGCAATCCACTCACGCGCGTCATTCATGGCGGTGTCGTGACCGCGCTCATCGACGCGACGTGTGGCGCATCCGTGTTCATGGCCATCTTTAATCCCACACCCATCGCGACGCTCGACCTGCGAATTGATTACCTGAAGCCCGCAGTTCCCGACCGCGCAGTTTATTGTCGCGCGCAATGTTACAAATTGACCAAGCACGTGGCTTTCACGCGCGCGGTCGCATATCAAGAATCGGAGAACGATCCCGTTGCATCGGCTGCCGGAGCCTTCATGCTGTCAACGAAGGGCCGTTCGGTCGTGGAGCACACGATGAAGAACCGAAAATCGAACCCGCCATGACCAGTGCCCTTGATTTCATTCGGCAAGCGCGAACGTCCGGTGACTGGCAAGGCGTCGTCGATAGCGTTCCATATTCGCAATTTCTCGGCTTGCGCGTTCGGGTCGAATCCGGCGCGCTGCTTGTGGAAATGCCCTTTGCCGATCATCTCGTTGGAAATGCCTCGTTGCCAGCTCTTCATGGCGGAACGCTCGGTGCACTTCTGGAATCGACCGCCATCTACCAGGCACTCGCCGCCATCGAGACCGATGCTTTGCCAAAGACCATAAACATCTCGGTCGACTACCTACGGTCGGCAGGCCCCGTGACGACGTTTGCACAAGGGCTCGTAACCAAGCACGGAAGGCGTGTAATCAATGTGCGCGTCGACGCGTGGCAGGACGAACGCGCCAAACCCGTCGCCGTCGGCAACGTGCATTTTCTTATTTCGTAGACGGGGTTAGTTGGCAACCTGCAGTCGCCATTCCCATAACGTTCCGTCTTCCGGGTGCTCGAACGTTCGCTCATGCGCGAACTCAAGCTTGCGAAGGATGGTCTGCGAAGCACCGATGGAAGCGAGCGTCTGCGCGGTGACACACGACACACCCGCACGACGTGCAATCTCGATAAGAAGTGTAGCCATACGAGTCGCGATGCCGCGGTGTTCAAACTCGGGGAACGTAAAATACGCGATCTCGACCGCGCCCAATTTCGGGGACGTTCGAAACGCGCAGGTTCCAACGCAAACCTCATCCAGCATGGCGAGGTATCCGCCCCACGGAGGCGCGTAGCCATCGGCATCGTACATGGCCCGCGTGGCCTGGCATGCGTCGATAGCAATAGGGGGTAGAGGAACGTGGAGTTCCTCACAGATTCCTTGGGCGTTAATGGGAAAAAGCCGAAGGATGATGTCCATGCGAACGGTGATATAATACAACCTCTGTTGGAGAGGTGGCCGAGGCTCCGGCCTCTGAGGAGCGTAGCTCGGCAGGAGCGGGGCGATAGGTTGGAGCGACCGAAGGGAGGGCTCCGAGCTCTTTTTCGCGTAGCGAAAAAGGAGGCGAAGCGAGACCGAGCCGATAGCGTAGGAGCGGCCACCTCACATGCTTACCCTGAACTAACATATTGTTTCCGTTGGAGAGGTGGCCGAGCGGTCTAAGGCAGCGGTTTTGAAAACCGCCGTAGTGAAAGCTACCGGGAGTTCGAATCTCTCCCTCTCCGCTACGAATAATGGGTGAATGCTACCGGGAGTGAGAGGCTCCGGTCTCTGACGAGCGTAGCTCGGCAGGAGCGGAGCGATAGGCTGGAGCGACCGATGGGAGGGCTCCGAGCTCTTTCTTGCGCAGTGAGAAAGGAGCATGCGCTGCATGCGATAGCGTAGGAGCGGCGTAGCCGACTCTCCCTCTCCGCCACGTGAAGTTTGGCACGTGAGACGTGGCCGGGGGCGCCAACCCTCTGACGAGCGTTAGCGAGACAGGAGGTTGGGGGGAGCGCAGTGACGGTCTAAGGCAGCGGTATTGAAAACCGGCGATGGGGTAACCCATCCACGAGTTCGAATCTCTTCCCCTCTGCCAGCATCATGTTCGCTACAGACCGATCTCATTTCGCGCACCGGAACCCGGTGCCCCCATCGCGGAAC
>JAHFDX010000532.1 GCA_023248785.1 Myxococcales bacterium | reverse complement strand
GTCCCGTATTCTTCTGAAATGATCCTTCGCGCCTCGGTCAGGCGCTCTCCAACGATTTGCCGGGCAAAATAGAGCTCGGTTTGGTCGGAAAAAGCCAGCGTGACGACCGATATCCCCGGGCGCGAAGTACTGCGAACTTGCTCGAGCCCCGGAAGCCCTGCCATGACGCGCTCAATCGGCGCCGTGACGTAGGTTTCCACGTCGACGGGCCCGAGGGAGGGCGCAGGGGTCAGAATCTGGACCTGCACGTTCGTGACATCCGGCACCGCGTCGATGGGCACGCGCGTCGCGGCGAGGAATCCAAGCAGGACGAACACGGCCGTGAGGACGACGACGACGGATCGGTTTGCGATGCTCCAGCCAATGATCCGATCGATCAATCGTTGGTCCCCATTTGCGCTTTGAGCGTTTCGCTCTTCAGGATGAACGAACCCTCCGTGACGATCTCGTCGTCGAAGGAGAGCCCTCGAACAATCTCGACGTCCCCGTCAAGATCCGACCCACGTTCGACCGCCCGAAGCTCATATTTTCCGACCTCACGCTGCACAAATACGAACGCTTGAGCGTCGATGGTCTGAACCGCCTGCCGAGGGACCACGATGGCAGCGCCCGCGTCGATCTCACCCAACGTCGAAAGAATGCGCGCCGTCGCGGTCATGCCCGGCCTCAGTGCACCGTCGTAATTCGGCAACACAACGCGTGCCTCAAGAACATGACGCTCCGGATCAACCACACTACCAAGTTGATCCACGCGACCTTCAAAGACGCGGCCTGGAAATGCGACGGATACAACACGCACCTCATCCCCGACGTGAACGCGCCCGAGATCGCGCTCGTAAAGCTCGATCGAAAGCCAAACTTGTAAGGTCTCACCCACAACCACAAGCGTGTCCGTTGGACCGACCGGTTGCCCCGTACGCGCCTTAACCTCAAGGACAGTGCCGGCAATCGGAGAAACGAGCGCCACACTCAGACCTATCGCTCCTGCGCCAAGCCCCAACGTCGAAAGGCGATCCTGTGCGGTGTGCAAAACAGCTTCGGCCGTCGCGCGCTCGGTCTGTGCAGCCAAAAGGGCTCGTTCCGAGGACGCACCTTTTTCAATGAGGCGTTGTTCACGCAGCACTTCGGCACTGGCCTGGTCGAGCCGCGATCTGGCCGCGAGATAGTCACCTCGAGCGCGACCCACATCCGCACTCTCGACCCGAACGAGTACCGTGCCGGCACCAACTTTTTGTCCAGGGACCACCGCAACCGTCCCTACACGACCTGAAATCGACGGGCCCACGCGCGCCACGCGACTTGGAACAAAGTCGACCGTGCCGGCTGCCACCACGCTTGCACGACGAGGCGCCAATCGCGCATGAACAATCGAAAGCCGCGCAGCCTCGAGCGCCTTGGGTCCAAGCTTGACATCAACGCCTTCTTCCTTGACCTCCTTGGCTGGCTCGGGTGGCTTGCTCTTGCAGGCGATCGTGAGCATCAACGCGAGAATCAGCGCGGCTTTGTGACGGCCCGACATTCCCTTCACGATGCCAGATTTTTTGGATTCTTGGGAATGTCCTGCATGACGGCCTGCGCATCTGATAGGTTGTGGTTCACGTGCTTAGCCCGCGCAGCAAACGACGAGGGCACCGGCGCCACAGCTGGCTGATCCAGGGAATCGCGCTTTCTGTTGCGTTCATTGTCGGTCTGTTGATCCTCAGCAAGAGAGTCGGCGCTGAAACGCCAACCCGCCCGTCGCGCAACGATACAGCGGCATTGGCTTCGTCTTCGATTGCAGCGCTCGGCATCATCGCACCTACCGACACAAAGACGGCCGATGGGGGCACCGGCGATGGGGGCGATCCGCTCGACTATTCGGTAGTGCAAACCGAAGACGATTTTCCAAAGGAAATGTCGGAGGAGGAGAAGACCTCACTAGGCACCGGCAAGGTGCCCATCCACCGCGAGGGGCCTTATCGAAGTGCTTTCGCCCATCCAAGGTTCGGTGGTCCCACCAAAGCGAAGGTGGGTCTCGTCATCAAAGAGATCCGCGGTTTTTCCCTTCAAACTGGGGGCTTTGAGGCAGACTTTTTCTTATCGATTACGGGGGATAAGGAACTGCCCTCGCTCACGCTGTCCTTTAATAACGGGCACGAGGTCACGCTCTCGCCTCTCGCCGACACCCCCACGTTCAAGCTTTACGCAGTTACCGGGAAATTCACGACCGAACTCGATCTTCGCAGTTATCCCTTCGATACACAGTCGCTCGACATCGCAATCGAGGACGCAAAGGCCGGCGTCGATCAGCTCGTCTTTGAACCAGACAACGCTCGAACCTCGCTCGATTCGTCGTTTCGTCTGGCGAGCTTTGGCGTCGCAACCTTGGGAGCGCTTGCGTACAAACACAAATACCCGCCGCGCTTCGATCGGGACGACCTATACATTTCCCGTTATCGCTTTACGCTTGGGGTCAGGCGTTTTGCGACGTCGGCCGCGTTCAGCGTATTTGTCCCGGCATTCATCATCGTCCTCATCTCGCTCGTCGGCTTGTGGGTACCACCCCACGAGCTTGAGGTGCGCAGCAATGCAGGTGCGCCCATGCTTGCGGCGGCAGTTCTCTTTCATTACTCGCTCATCCAGGCGCTACCGGCGACCGGCTATCTTACGCGCGCTGACAAGCTCATGTTGGGCGTGTATGTCTCGTTGTTACTCAACATGGTGTCGACATGGCTGCTCCTGCTCGGCGATGATGCATATGCGCACCGCGTTTTCAGGCGCGCGCGAGCTGTGGTGCCACCCACTACGCTGTTCGTGATGGTCGCGGCTTGCATGGCGTGACACTTGGAGTCTTGATGCGCAAGATCGTGATCACCGGTTGCATCGCTCTTCTCATTGGCCTTCTCATCGGGTTCTTCGTTGGACGCATGCTCCTCGAACGCGATTGGGCGCAACCTTTCGTGACCCTCACGGTGACCGATGAAAAACGCACCGCCGAGGGCGCCGACCCCACCCCGAAGGCGGGAACCAGAGTGCTTCGCCCCATGCCAATTCAACGTGCGCGGCGAGCACTCACGGCCTTTACAGAAAAAGACCCCGTCGTCGCACGAATTGCAGCAGTGGGTTCCGGCGACAAAGGCCAAGAGTTGCACGTCATGATTGAAAACCGCGGCACGTGTTCCGTCACCGACATGTCCGGCGTGGCGTACGGATTTGACGCCTATGGCCATCCTGCAAGGATCAACAGGAGCGCGACCTACTTGGCTTTCTCGTCGGACGCCGGTGCCCTTCCAGGGAAGACCACAACGCTGAAGCAACCGCTGCGCTTTGCAGAACTTGCGACCAACGCAATCGCACATGTTGATGAAGTGATGTGTGCAGACGGTGCGACGTGGAGGCGCCCTTGAGCTTG
>JAHFDX010000531.1 GCA_023248785.1 Myxococcales bacterium | reverse complement strand
ATTGAGACAACTTGGATCCATTTCGTCACTTCGAGTGCTCGATTTGTACGGAGGTTCCGGCGCCTTTGCTCTTGCGGCGGCCTCCGAGGGTGCGCAAGTGACCCTCGTTGAATCGTTTGCCCCCGCGGTAGACCAGGCTCGAAAAGCGGCGCAGGCGCATGGGATCTCACTGCGCACCGAGTATGGTGACGTCGCGCGTTTGTTATCGACGTGGGCCGAGAGCGGGGAGCGCTTTGACGCCGCCATCGTAAACCCGCCGCGACGGGGGATGCATCCGGGCGCTCGCGAATCGCTCGCAAAGTTGAACCCGTCCACCATTGCGTACGTGGCGTGTGATCCCGAAACCCTAACGCGCGATCTCGATCACTTCTCGCGCCTGGGCTACGGCATCACAAGTCTGCGCCCTGTCGACATGATTCCGTTGACCGAAGAGATCGAGACGATTGCGATCCTCAGAAGAACAGCATCGCCATTGCCGCGGGTGGTGTACGAGGATTCCGATATTCTCATCGTGGAGAAATCTGCGTATGAACCCATCGTATCGCAGGACCCAAGCGTCATCGCGCTGACTCAGCGCACGCGGCGTATCCCTGGAGCGGAAGACTCGGTTTGCATCACGCGAGTCGATCTTGCCGTAAGCGGATTGGTCATCTTTGTCCGCAAGAGTGAAGCCGCCGCCGCGTGGACCGAAGCACTCGAGCGAGAATCCGCTCGTCGTGTGTACATCGCGACGGTGCGCGGTATCACGCCTGTTAAGGGAGCCATCACGCGCGACTTGCGCGATCATGGTCGCACGTACCCGGCGCGCACTCGCTATCGGCGACTTGCTGTCGCTGGCGGGCACAGCATCGTGCGTGTCGTTCCAGAACTCGAACGTCCGCATCAAGTGCGCAGGCACCTTGCAGCGGTAGGACACCCCGTACTTGGAGACGATCGTTATGGTCACGCTCCTACCAATCGCTATTTCGAGGAAAAAAATGGCCTCGATCGACTCTTTTTGCATTGCGTCAGACTCGAGTTCGATCACCCGCAGACCGGTTTTCGATTTCTCGTTGAAGCACCACTTCCAGGCGAACTGCGGACAGTTCTCGAACGAATGAGCGGCGGAGGAACCCTCAAGTTCCTTGAACACAAAAACGCACTTGGGCATGGCGGAACGTCGAGCATGCCGCCCGCGCCCGACACTCAGCACGCCCGCGGAGCCCCGCTCTCAATAACCGGCCACATGCCAAGCATCATTGGGCTCGAGACCATCGCGCCACCCACCGAACCGGAGAACGACGACTAGGTCTGCTTTGCTCGCTCAACGGCGTCCCGAAAGTCGATCGGTGGGTGCGCCGCAAATTGCACGGGTTCCTCCGTTTTGGGGTGCCGAAACCCCAGTTCAGCCGCGTGTAGCATCATCCGCGGACTCTCGATCTGCGCACCACGAAAGCTCCGGATGTAAACACGTTCTCCGATCAGCGGGTGGCCTGATTCACTGAGATGAATGCGAATTTGGTGCGTTCGACCCGTTTCCAAACGACATTCGATCAACGAAGCGTGGGTGAACCGCTCAAGGACCCAAATGTGGGTCATGGCTCGCTGTCCTTGCGGGGGTAGCCGAGGACGCTTGCGTCCCATGTGCAGTTCCCAAGACCCACGAAGGCCGTCGCCGCGATCTTCGACGAGGTGACTCTCGATAGTGCCATTTTTGGGGAAGCCATAGACGAGCGCGACATACCGTCTGTGAACCGAATGTTCGCGAAACTGAGAGGTGAGCGAGCTTTTCGCCAACCAAGTCCGAGTAAACACTACAAGACCGCTAGTCTCCTTATCGATGCGATGCACGACTCCGAGAGCGGGCCGCCCCTTCTTCCCTTCGATTCGCGTTGAGAGTTCACCACGGACCCATTCGTCGAGGGTGCCGTGCTCCCTCTCGTATGGAATAGTGGACATTCCCGACGGTTTATTGACGACAACCACGTGACCATCCAAGTACACCACCGTAGGCAACGGTCCCAACGGCTTCGGGCGCGCATGTGCATCGAAATGGACCGGATCCGCAGCAGAAACGCGGGTGCGGGGATCGGTGATGGTGACTTCCCCCACACGGATTTTACCACGCCGGATCGCTTGGCGAGCCTTTTCCCAAGGCCAGTTAAAGACCTCGCGAACGCGCGCGTCCAGAAAAACAGACGAATCTTTCGCTAGCGGTCTTGGTCTTTGCACTGGTCGCGAGCTTGACACGTTCACCGCATGGTTTGCACAATCTCGCTCAGGCTTCTACGGATCGGAGAACACGCGTGACCATTCAGCTACTTGCGGTCGATGACAGCGCAACGATGCGCAAGGTGTACGAGTTGGCGTTCGCAGGCGAAGACATCACAGTCCGCACGGTGCCCAACAGCGATGCAGCACTCGCAGCGCTTGTGCATACGCCGGACGTTGTGCTCGTCGATACACACCTCGAAGGCGACGATGGGTACGCCCTCGCTGCCGAGATCCGAAAGCGGGCGCCTAAAGCCGCACTTGTCTTGTTGGCAAGCAAGCACCATCCGTACGATGCGGCGCGCGGAGGAAGCGTTGGCGCCGACGATTGCCTAGACAAGCCCTTTGACACGAACGGGATTATCGATCGGGTGAAAAAAGCCATCACGCAGCGTGCGAGTTCCGCGCCCTCGACTACACCGACAGATTCTGTACCTCCCCCATCCGCCGTTGCTCCGTCTTTGCGATCGGTGCCCCCACCTCCGCCATTGCGCGTGGCCGAACACCCCGCGGCAGCGCGCTCCGTAACGCCACCGTCAGGCATCGCAACCACTGCACACATCGCAACCACGGCCATGGCCAATGGAAACATGCCGCAGCAGCTTCGAGACTTGGGCCTAAGTCAATCTCAGATCGATGCCGTACTTGCCTTGTCACGAGACGTGATCGAGCGCGTGGTGTGGGAGGTGGTCCCGCCGCTCGCTGAAACCCTGATTCGTGAGGAAATCGCGCGCCTCACGGCCGAACGATAGTCCGCAGCGATAATGCGCGCCTTCAGCCTTTGGGCGAGCTATAGACAAGATGTGTTACGCGGAGGAATTTTCGCCGTCGCGTTCATCGTTGCCGCGGGCTGCGGGCCTATCGAACGCGCGGCGGTGCGTGATCCATTGAAGTGTGAACGCGATCCTACATGCCCAAAGAAACGCGGCCGTCTCAAGGATTGCGCTGCGCAGTGTGTTGACTCACCAGATTGTGTCGAGCGCTGCCAGCAAGGGGAACAACCCGGCCTCGGCCGTTGACCACCCAGCCCGCGTTCGATCTGCTCGAACGTCGTGTGCCGGGCCCGCAAAAGGTCTGATAAAACTCCTCAAATGAGCAGCGAAGGCAAGGCCGACCTCACGAAGCCGTATGAACCGAATGAGGTCGAAA
>JAHFDX010000530.1 GCA_023248785.1 Myxococcales bacterium | reverse complement strand
CTATCTGCTCGAAGTAGGGAAAAAATGGGCGGCGAAGATCACGGTCGAGTAGCGAAGATCGCTTAGCTTGAACGCCGAAATCGATCCGTTGCCATGACAAGCTCGTCGGTAATGCCGTTCTCGAACGCGGAGTGCCCCGCGTCTGCCACGATACGAAGATCGGCCTCGGGCCATGCGCGATGCAGGTCCCATGCACTGCGTAGTGGGCACACGACGTCGTACCGTCCCTGCACAATGACCCCGGGAATGCGGCGAATTTTCGGCACGTTGTTGAGCAAGTTGCGGGGACCATCGACCCACCCCTTGTTGATGAAGTAATGGCACTCGATCCGTGCGAAGGCGATAGCAAACTCGTCGTCGCCCATCTTTGAAACGAGAGCCTCATTTGGAATGAGCATGCTCGTGCGGCCTTCCCAAATGCTCCATGCGCGCGCAGCCTCTTGCCTTACAGCAAGGTCGTCGCTCGTGAGTCGCTTGTAATAGGCGGAAACCATGTCCCCCCGTTCTTCGCGCGGAATTGGCAGAACGAATTCTTCCCATGCATCGGGAAAATTCCAATTGGTACCTTCTTGGTAAAACCAAGCAATCTCCTCGTCGCGCAAAAGAAAGATGCCACGAAGCACAAGCTCCGACACGCGCGCCGGATGGGTTTCTGCATAGGCAAGCGAAAGCGTCGAGCCCCACGAGCCGCCGAACACTTGCCATGTTTCAATTTCAAGGTGCGAACGCAACTTCTCCATATCGGCAACTAGATCCCACGTCGTGTTCTCGTCTAAACACGCGTGCGGCGTGCTCTTCCCGCACCCACGCTGATCAAACAACACGATGCGGTACGCGCTCGGATCGAAAAATCGCCGATGCTTCCCTTCCGTCCCGCCTCCCGGGCCACCGTGCACAAAGACGACAGGCTTGCCTCTCGGGTTGCCCGACTCTTCGTAATAGATCGTGTGCAGTTTCGAAACGGGCAGCATGCCGGTTCGATAGGGTTCAATGTCGGGGTAGAGCGTGCGGCGGTCCATGACCACGCACTCTACCGCGAAAGCGGCTGATAAAAAGGCGCAATCGCCAGCGCAAATTGCATCGCCACAAGGCGTTTCCCGCGCAGGGCCACATGGCCGCCCGAGAGCGCCTCCTCCGGACCGAGAAGACCTGAAAGGACTTTTTCGGCCGTGGGCATGTGCACCTCGATCGTGGCATCAGGATCGTCATCGAAGATGCCCTCCTTCGCGCGTGTTCCCGAAGCACAGAACAGTGAGATCTTGCCGATAGGCGAATCCATCAAGGAAATTTCGACCTTCCCGCTCACCATGGCCACGCGCTTCAGGAGCCTGGGATCGGTCATCGTCGTGAATCCGCTCGCCGGCACGAACTTCGGAACGAAGCGTTTGGTGGTCGCAAAGTCGTTCAAGAAGAACGCGAGCGCTTCGTCTTCAACCTGAATCCAAAGGGGCACTGGGCCGGGGCGTTTGTCTTCCACAGACAGCGATTTGCCTCGGATCGTAAGGGTGTAGGTGGTGTGACCCTTCACCTTAACGCCGACTACCCAGATCTCGTCGGATACCTCGCCTTTGACAAGTTCGGCATGCGCTTTGGGAAGAATCGCCTCGAAGAATGTGGCGGGAGTGGTTCCAATCGGGATCTCAATGGGGAACATGGGACCCGCATTGTACTCACTACGTGGGCGGGCACCCCACCAAGTATCCAACGTAATGTGCGCACGATTGATTCTCTGCATGCACTTGGACCCGTTGGCCGAGACGGATCTTGTCTTTCAAAAAAGGAGACGCACTCGCTCGTGGGCACCAAACCGCTGGGGCTAAATCACGGTCTGCGCATCCAAAGATGGATAGCTCTCGATCACTTGCGGTCTCTCGCGTTCGCTCCTCGAGGTCGCGGACAGGGTCGAGGTCGAGGGCAGGGTCCAATCGACCGCGACCGTGACCTCGACGCACTCGAGCATTGGCAAGTGATTTTGCCCCCCGTACGATCGCACAAAGGGAACCGCTCTCATGAACGCAAGCCACGCGCGCAGAATCGCTTCCGCATCTGTTCTGCTGATTCTCTTCGAATGCTCGACGGACGCGGGAAATGTAAGCGGGGTTGAGGGCGGGTCGCCTGAAAGTGGCGGAGGCTCCAACGACGCAACGACCGACGCCGGCACCTCCAATGATGCCACGTTGAGCGACGCAACAACCGACACCAACCCCACTGAAGGCGGTGGGGTGGACGCACGCGATGTCGTTGTTGACTCGAGCCGTGACGCCGGCATTTGCCCGTTTTCCAGCAGCGATTATCTGCCACCTTCGGGCAAAGCCAGTAGCGGCGGCGGTCCCAATGTGAGTCGGCTGCTCGGAGCCACCTCAAACGACGGGCTCAATTTTACGAAAACCCTAAAGATCATTTCGGACCAGGCGGATGTGCCAAGCCTTGTCCAGGACGGGAAGGGCTGTCTCTACCTCTATTATGTCGGGTGGACGGTGGGTACGAAGCAAAATGTCACGGCACTTGCCCTGTCCGGAGACAACGGAACCACCTGGGTTTACAAATACGTGAACTTCAGCGGCTTCCCCTTTAGCCCAGTGCCCCAAGTGGATCCCACCATCCAGATTTTCCCGAATGGGGATTTTTATCTTTACGTAACCTATCCGAACAACGCGGGACATAAAGCGACGCACTACGCTACGTCGACAGACGGGATCAATTTTTCCTACGGAGGCATCGCCTTTTCGCACTCCACCGACGTCAGCGATCCGACCACGGTCCTCATCGGAAACACCTGGTACTACTGGGCGGGCGGCCCTCCCGCGGCGGGCGCCAACAATTGGTTTGCCACCTCGACCGATGGCAGGACATTCAACGCGGCGACCTACCCATCGAACAACCCTTCCGGCACCTTCAGCATGACGTTTAGTGGGGACCGCCAACTGGTTTCGAATGGGACCTCATTGGGCTCGGGCGCTAGGGTCTACACGTACAACATGATGCTGAACAACAAGACCACCATCAATTCCGCCTCCACCACCGACGGCGCTACGTGGACTGCGGATCCGGGAAGCCGGCTCACATTGGACTCGACGAACGGATTGGAGAGCGTCCAGATCAAGGAGCCCGCTCCGGTGAAGCTGGCCAATGGAATGTACTTCTTGGTCTACTCGACAAAAATTCCGTGAACTGCGGTATTCGTCCGACGAACCGCACACCGTCAACAGAAGCCGCACAAAGGGAACCGCTCTCATGAACGCAAGCCACGCGCGCAGAATCGCTTCCGCATCTGTTCTGCTGATTCTCTTCGAGTGCTCGACAGACGCGGGAAATGTAAGCGGGGTTGAGGGCGGGTCGCCTGAAAGTGGCGGAGGCTCCAACGACGCAACGACCGACGCCGGCCCTTCCAACGATGCAACGT
>JAHFDX010000034.1 GCA_023248785.1 Myxococcales bacterium | reverse complement strand
CCGTCAATGGGCGATCGGCGACGGGCGGTGCTGTTCGCGTTGTCGTGACAGGATCGGTCGCCTTGGCCGGCATTTCGGGCACTTGCGGCGTCGCTACGCTAGGTGCCCAATCGGTTCGTGGTGCCGGATTGGGTAGGTTGGAAAAATGTGAGTGGCCGGGCGCGGGCGGCATGGGTGGAGGTGCGTGTCCCGTGCGCTCCTTTCTCACGCGAAGCGCATCATGGTATTTTCGTTGTTCATCGGCGTGAAGAGCGGCTTGACGTTCGTACTCCGCACGTCGTTCGCGGGCACGTGTCCGGGCCTCTGCTCTGCGCACGGCCGCATGATCAAACCAGACCGCAAGCGCTTCGGGCATTCCGAGCCGGCGCGACGCGACCGAGAGTAACAAAAGGATGGCGCTCAGCAGCGCGAGAGCCGGACCGAGCGCCGAATACGAGAAGCGACGTTCGGTCCGATCGTCAAAGAGCCCCGCGAGAGTCGGACGAAGCTTGCCTCTGGTCGTCATCGCGATCTGTTGAAGAAGTGCGCGGTCGCTGCCGGTAGGGCGAAGTTCATCGCCAATCGAAAGAACGCACCCTGCAACACCAAGTGATTCCCCCGACCCCTCGTCGCGAAGTGCAGCGACATACGTGCCCGCGCGAGACAGCGGGAGGGAAGCTCCGTATCGACCGGGAGCGAGGGCTTCCAACGGCACTTCTTGCGAATACCCATCGGGCCCCGCAATCAGCGCGCGCAACCGTCGAAAAGACTGAGTTCGACCATCGTCGCCCACAACGTCGGCACGGATGCGCAACGTTCCTGCGGAGGCGTCGCTTTCTAGGCGCACGCGTGGATCATCGTCTCGTCGTGCAAGCTCGCGCGCGAGCTGAACGAACATTTTCGCCGCGCCGGCCCACTTGAGCCACGCACTGCCCCAACGATCCTTGTAGTCGCTTGCAAATACGGCAGAGCGACCAAGTCCGACTGGCCACGAGGCCAAAATTGGGTCGGCTTCCGGACCGGCGAGGTGAACGTTGGCGCGCGGTTTTGCAACCGTGATCACGTAGCCGAGAAGCTCAGGTGATTCGTTCCAGTCGATGTTACGAATAGCGGGGCCTGGGGACCCGAGGCTGATGCGAAATTTTTGTTCGCTGAGGGCACTCTTTGACGCCAGCACGGTTTCCTGGGAAAAAATAGCCGGAAGCTTCGTTGCGTCTTCAACGAGGTAGAACCTCCCGTGCCCAATCCGTGAGAGCACTTCAAGCTCTGGCGTGTCACTGCCCCTGCCAATCGAGATCACACTCGTTGTGATTCCGCGGTTATAGGCCGATTGCACCTTTGCGCGACACCCGGCTATTTGTTCGGCGTCGCCGCCATCGGCAAAGAGCAAGAGATGTTTGAGGTTGACGGATTCTTTATCGAGCGCCCCATACCCTGCGTCGAGTGCAATATTGGTGTAGATACCCCCGCCGCCAACTTGAACAGCTCGGATCTTTGCGGCGACCTTAGTGGCATCTTCCACTGAATCCATAGGCACCGTCCACGCCACGGACGTATCGACATGTTCGACTCCAAGTCGGTCGCCCGTACCCAGGAGGGAAGCACTACGGGCAGCTCCTTCGTTGGCGAGAGCGAGTTTCGTGTGCCCGCCGACGGTAGCCGACATCGATCCGGAGTAGTCGATTGCAATCACCTCCGCGAGAGAGGCGCGACGCTTCTCCGTTTTTAGGTCAAAACGTACCGGGGCCACCTCTTCAATCGCCGTTCGTGCGTATCCGCCGGGCCCCATGCTTCGGTCACCGCCCATAAGCAAAAGGCCACCCCCGAGATCGCGAACGTAGCTCGCAAGGGCGTCCACCTGAGTTCGCGAGAAGTCACTCGCACGGATGTCGCTCAAGATCACGAGATCAAACCGTGCGAATTCACCTATGTCGGCTGGAGCATTTGCGAGCGAGCGCTCTTCCGCCCGGAGGCCCGATTCGCTCAACGTCCGTACGAATGGCGCGCCCTTTCCCAGGTCGCCTTCGAGGACAAGGACTGACGTTTCACCACGCACGCGCACGAAGGCCGTGCCGATGTTGTCCTCGGGTTGTGTGTCGAGTTCGGGCCGAAGTGACGTGATCGCCACGTCGTACCGGTGCATTCCCGCAACGTCTGCAATCTCGCGAACGCGAAGAACGTCCTCGCCTTTTGCGATGCGCGCGCGCCCGGCGTGGAGGGGCAGTCCGTCGCGCGAAATTCGGAGCTCGATGTCGGTATCTTCGGGACTCTCCGTCACCACGCGAAGGTCGAAGGCTTCCTTTTCGTTGACGCGATTCGGCGCGCGCACACTTACGACGCGAACGTCAGCCGTCCGAGCTTGCTCGAGCACGATGGCGTCGATCGGAACGTCCGCACCAATCGCAGTCGCTGTGGCCGCGAGGGCGTTGCCTCGCGTTTGGATCCCATCCGTGATGAGCACAACACGTCCCGCACTGTCGGATGGAATGTCGGCCAGTGAGCGGCGAATGGCACGCTCGATGTCGGTGGTTTCGCGTCCAACGTCGACACGCTGTGGTGTTGACGGATCGCTCTTTGAGCGTGGGGGTTCTTCGGTTCGGGCATCCGAGCCGAACGCCACAATCCCAATGCGATCACGGGCGCGCATGCTGTTTTGCGCCAACTTGAGTTCAGCCGCGATACGGGCTTCGGCGCTCGGCACGAGCTCAATCGACCGAGAACGGTCGATTGCAATTACGACGGTCATGCGATCGCGCAGCCTACCAAGCTCCGGTTCAGCAACGGCCAGAAGCGCAGAGCTCAACGCGAGAACCGCCGCAAGCATCGTAAGGGCTTGCCGTAGGGGTGCTGCACGTCGTTGACCTTGCACAAGCCTGTCGACAACCACAAACACAAGGAGCGGAAGCACCATAAGCGCGGTCGCGTGCATGAAACGGAAGTACGTTTCACGAATCCATCGCGCGTGCACAGCCCCAGCGTAAAGTGATGGGGTTGTTGCGAAAAGTGCGAGGGCGGACGCAAGCGTGCTCCAACGTCCACGAAGGCGAAGAAGAAGCGGCAAGACGGCGCAAACCACTCCAAAGGCGAACAGTCCGTACCGGGCAATCGACTCGTTGAGCGAGTTCATGCAGCCCGCCTCACGGTCTTTGACTTTCTCTCGGGCTTGGTCAGCCAAAGGATGTCTGCGACCACAACGCCTGCACCAAGGAGCGCAAACCATGTGGCCCAACCGCTTGTGGGTGACGCGCTGCCCGCGGTGACCGTGACATCCCCTTTCACAGCGAGAGTGGAGACGTCCGCTTGTGCGAGCGAGCTCTCCGTTTCACTCAACAGGTTTGCCGCCAGAAGAACTGTTCCGGTGTGGGGCATCTTCCATTTTACGCGGTAAAATCCAGTCTTCTGTGGTGGTGGAAGAACCGCTACCCCGTCGCGTGCCGGAACATCGAAGTGCAGCTCAGCGGGTCCCGTAACCGATGCGGTCTCTGTTCCGGGTGGTACCGGAACGCCGATCGATTCCCCGGTGCGAGTCTGCGCGGTAGTACCGCTTGCACGTTGACTGCGTCCGAGTTCGACGAGGTTGCGCACGAACAGAACAAACGATGCCTTCAGAGGCCAATCGCTTTCCCCGGGCGCGAAGCCAACGATCGTAACCGTCCGGCCGGGCATGGAAGCATCGGCAACCACAGTGCCACGCGGTGTTCGTACCAACGCTGCGCCTTGACCGCGCGCCTTGAGTAGGGAGGTCTTTGCGATGTGGACGCCGTCGAGGGAAAGAAATCGAAGGCGTGGATCAGATGATTCCCACGAGGTGACCATCTCACCGTCCTCAAGCGCACCTACGTCGACACCAGCGCACCGGCCTTGCGGAGGCGCTACGAACACAAACGATGTTCCGCGCAAGCGCTCCGGGCAAGCATGCTCGACGAACACGAGCGCATCGTCGTCAATATTCACGCGCTCGATCTGGTCGGTGGACAGTTTTTGCAGATCGAGATTTGGATCCGCATCCAACGCGCGGGTGATCCACGAATAAGGGGCAGGCGTTGCAATCGTAACAGGCATCCGAAGGGGAGGGGGTACGCGTGCGTAGGCTGTGTCGTCGACCGGAAATGGATCATTGGCCGCCACATGAATCACGAGTCCCTGCCCACGCATCGCGACCGTCGGGAAAAACGTCAAAATAACGGGAATTTTTTCATTTGGCGGAATCGTCACGCGTCGTGACGCAACGGGTTCGGTTGAATCGGACACGACGGCCGTGACGTAGACATTGCGCTCTACAGGCCCGTAGTTGCGAAGCACCCCAAATACCTGCACCTGCTCACGCCGCGTCGCGCTGTCGATTCCGGAGCGCACATCGAGCCGCACGACGCCCACATTGGGAAGCGTAGTGCCAACACGTATCACTTGCGTTTCGATTCCTTGGGTAACGATCGCCTCATCGCTTGCGAGCGAACCATCGGTAATAATAAAAAGCCGACCTTTGCCGCCAAGCGTTCTTAAGCGATCTGCAGCGAGCGCCACGGCGGGCGCTAGTCGTCCTTCGACTTCCTGAACAACAAGCCGCTCGATCGCTGCCTCGAGGGCGCGTCCGTCGCGCGTGGGTGGTTGCACAACGCTTCCATCTCTGGCTGCCTCCACGACGAAGGCATCGCTCGACGGACCCAACGCGCGCAAGATTCCAACGGCGGCTGTTCGCGCAGTTTGAATACGCGTGAGATTGTTTGGCTCGACCGCGCTCATGGAGGCGCTGGTGTCGACAACGATTGCGACATGATCGGAGCCGATGCGAGAGCCCTTGCGGGTTGGCTGTGCGAGCGCCAAGGTTAGAAGCAACAGCGCGAGGATCTGGAGCAAAAGGGGAATTTCCGTCACGAGTTTTCGAAACGGCGATTTCGCAAGCAAGTCGCGCTCGGCTGCCCGCCACAGAAGAGTTGAAGAGACTTTTGCGCGTTTTCGACGAATTTTCAGGATGTAAAGCGTGACGAGGGGAGCAAGGGCCGACAACAGCCAGAATCCCTTAGGGTTAAGAAACTCAACGCCGCCCATCAATCGACCCCCTTCGTAACCATGCGACGAACGGGTTCGATGAGTGTTTCGCGTGTGTGCGTGCGGACGTACGTGGCTCCTAGACGCTTTGCCAACGTTCGCATTCGTCCAAAGAGCGATGCAAGGTTCCGTTGATACCCGTCAAGCGCGGCTTGATCGACGGTGACGGTGACGAACTCACCGGTCTCAACATCCTCGAGTTCGAGATCGCCGTCGAGCGTTGGATTCAAGTCGTCGGAGGACAACACTTGGACGAGGGCAATGTCGTGTCGCGCCGATGCTGCGCGCCCGAGCGCTGTCTCAAAGCCACTCGGGTCAAGAAAGTCGCTCACCACAACGAGCATTCCTGGTCGGGATGTTTGAAGGAGCACATCGTCAAGGCCCTCACGCAGCGCAACAGCACCAGCTGCGTAAAGATCATCGAGCCAACGTAGGAGCTTTGGAAGCGACGCTTTTCCGCGCACTGGTTCTTTCGCGCGTAGCGTTCTGTTGCTCATCGAAAAAAACTGAACGCGCTCTTGATTTGCAAGAGCCATGTATGCGAACGCTGCGGTGAGGCGCTTGGCGAAAAGAAATTTCTCCTCGGAGAGCGCTTGCATCGATGCACTTGAATCTAGGACGATGCGGACAACCACATCCTCTTCCGCGCGGAAGAGCTTAAGGACCGGCTCGCCCGTGCGTGCAAATGCGAGCCAATCGATGCGCCTTAAATCATCGCCTGGAGCGTACGAACGGTGCTCCAGGAACTCCGCGCTCGATCCGCGTCGTGACGAAATGCGATCTCCTGTATTTGCGGAGCGAGCACGAATGGTAAGACGTCTACGCAACGCTTCGAGTTCGGAAACGATCGATGCGTCGAAGATGCCGCTCATTCTGCCCGTGGAGGCGATGCATGGGCGAGCGAAGCGTCCAGTTGAGCTGCCATATTCGCTTGCTCTGCGATCGCTGTTCGTGCACGCCTGGCTCCGAACAGCGCAAGAACGAGCCCGATGAACCACCATCCGGTGAAACACGCGATAGCGGGCAGGATCGTGTACGCCTTACGAACGCTTAGAACGACGGGGGCGAACGTAAAGCTCGGAGCAGCGATCGCGATCGCCCTGTCTTGCTGGGTGATGACACCGGCGATCGCCGCCACTGCCCAGGGGAGCAGCGCGATCGCCATCGAGACTGCAATCGTAATAATGCGAACTCCCCAAGCGCTCGAATTGCGGGATCGCAAAAAAGAGTTAAGGCCAGTTACGAATGTGGAAAAGCCGAGACCGTACCCCGTAAAACTCACAATCGAAAGCAAAGCCTTTTGGCTCGCACCTGGATAAGGCATACATCGCAACAAAGCCGCGGCAGCCAACGTGGTAAATGAAGCGTGCGTGATCAGGATCACGAGCGTTGTTGTTCGTCCGAGGCCTGGGCCAAACCATCGCGTAAGTGCGGTTCTCCTTCGACGCGCCCAGTGCGTTCGGACGCGCTTTGATGCTACAAGCGGTTCATCTGCGAACAGGAATGCCGCGAAGAGAGTGAATGTGAACAGCATGGTTGCAACGAGTCCGTACGCGCCGTCGATGTCGGTGCGGTCGACGAGAAGAACCGCGACCACCAAGAACGACGTGGTTGCAATCGCTGCGACAACGAACCAGCGCTTCAGCCCAGTCGAGCGATCGTCGGCGGTGCCGCTCAAGTTGGCGACGGTAAGCTCGTAGAAAAACCACGCGGGAATCGCGATGGACGTGAGGGGCGCCGCCATTAGAAATACGAGGTACGCAATTCCAAACGGGGCGCGCGTGTACGCGAGGGGTAGCCACACCGGCAAAATCGGTACATCGGGCCAGGCCTTATGGGCGATGGCAGCGAAACCGAAGCCAAACGTCGAAAAAAGAATGGGGCTGAAGAGAACCGAGAGAAGAAGTGTCACGACCAACGCCGCTCGAAGCGACGAAACCATGGAGCTTACAGCCAGACCAAACGCAACGGCGAGCGCCGCGAGTAGCATCAAAAGGGCAAAGCCAAGTATGACTTCCGTTGCCGTCGTGCCGCCGAAGAGGAATGGTACGGCCGCAATGGGCGCGAGGCCGGCGATGTAGAGAGCAATGGTCGTGTATGCCGCGACGAACTTGCCGCGCGCAATCTCGGACGGGGTCATGCCCGTCAATAGAATCGCTTCCCACGTTCGGCCTTCGCGTTCGGCTGCGACACTATTGGCAGCAACGACCGGCCCCACGAGTGCCACAACGCTCCATGCAAGCGAGAAGAACACTTGCGAAAGGGCGAGGCCCACCTTGGCAGGCGAGACGTGGGCGCTCACGACAATTCCGCCGAGCGAGCACACCGTGAGCGAAACGAGAAGGGTTGCTGCAAAGATGAGCCACGGCGTTCGACCAGCGCGCGCAGATTGGCGCATTTCGCGAATCCATATGGCGTTGGGATCGCGAATGAATGCTCCGAGCAATCCGAGGCGGCTGCGAACCGTAGGTGCAACTCCTGCATTCATTGAAGTTCACCCCGCGTGGCTTCGAGAAAAATGCGTTCGAGTTCGTTGCGCTCGGGCTCCACCCCTACGACAGACAAGCCGCCTTGGGCCAGCGATTGCACCATTGCTGCGATGGCGTGGTCGTCGCCTACAAACGTGACAATGAGCGTCCCCATTGCGCCTGGTGTGACGGAACGCACGAAGGGAAGTGCGATGAGTACCTGCGTAACAACGTTTTGCGCCGCAAGCACCCGGAGCTTCACCGTGCGCGTTGGCTCTGGTGCTGGGACATTTGTGTTTGTGAGTGGATCGATGGGTGAAGTGACAGACTGTCTGTCGGAGAGTCGCTGCGCGATTTCCGAGATAGGGCCTGCAACGATTACCTGTCCGCGTTCGAGAATGGCCACCGCGTCAACGACATCTGCAAGCTCTGTTAATATGTGGCTCGATAGGAAAATCGTCTTTCCCATGGATCGCAATTCTTGAAGAAGATCTCGAATCTCAATCCGTGCGCGCGGATCGAGATCGCTCGCAGGCTCATCCAAAATGAGAATTTTCGGGTCATGCAAGAGCACGCGTGCAAGTTGAAGACGTTGCTTCATGCCCTTCGACATGGTTGCCACGAGCTTGTCGCAGAGACGCGTCAGGTCCGTAAGCTCCATGGCTGCGTCGACAACGGCGTATGTCGTTCCAGCGGTAGGAACGCGGTACGCATCCGCGAAAAACTCAAGGTATTCACGAACCGTGACGCGCTCGTAAACCCCTGCATGATCAGGCATGTAGCCGACCTGCCGCCTTACCGCGTCGGTGTCGATCGTGACGTCATAGCCGAGCACTTCCACAAGGCCCGCCATCGGCTCAAGGAGCGTGGATAAGATCCGAATGGTTGTGGTCTTGCCGGCGCCGTTTGGTCCGATGAATCCGAAGATCTGGCCCTGGGCGACATCGAAGCTCACGTCGCGAAGTACATCGAACCGGCCGAATCGATGCCATAGGTGGCGGACCCGAATTGCGGGTACCGCCCCTGGCTCCACGTTGATCGGGAGCTCAACTTGATCGTTCATGGCGTCTCCTCGCCGAGCACGCGAACATACCTTCGATTTTCGGTAATGCGGTAACCACCGTCATCTTTGACCCCGTCCCCGTTTTGGATCTCCGCAATGAGCAGCGCTCGTCTGGAGCCACTCCAAACATCGTTGGACGTGCGCGATGAGCGAAAGACTGCGTCCCATGCATGGGTGAGTGCGCCGGCGCGATTGGGAGGTGCAGCGTTCCATAGATCGCGAGTCGACATGCCCGCGTGTGAAAGGAGTGGTGCCGTAACGTGCTTCCCGTCGGCTGTTCGAACCACCGTTCCTGGTGCGATGCTGGCGAAGTACACGGCGCCTACTCCGGAGCCAGAGCGCAACCAAACGATGGCGTCCCGGAGAGGCGCATTGAGATTGTTTCTTACTTCGACGTTGCCACGCGAATCGGCGCGAACCTGAATCATCCCGGGCAGTGAGACCGCATGATCTTCACGCACCACGATCGTTTGCCACGCGGCTGCAGGCATTCCTTCGAGGATGAGTGTGTCTCGTTCGCTCCGAAGAGTCCCTCGTTGTTGTCCGAAGCCGTCGCTCGCGACCGTAAGCAACGTCGACGAGGCGGCCGAGGCGCGAACGTTAAGCGACGATGGCCTTGCCGTGTAGAACGAGCGGTACGTGCGAGCGACTCCTTCGCTCGAGCCACTTGCAATCTCCACGAGGGAGAGGCGTTGCGATTGATTGCGGATGCCTTTGCTGATGAACCCAATCACGACAATCGTCATGAAGGTGCCGCTGCTCAAAATGGGGACCGCGACCAACGGGTCGAGGAGTCGTCCGCGCTTCTTGAGAAAACCAAACGCTACCGGACCGACAAGAACGGAATAGATGAGTAGCAAGAGTGTCGAGAGAATGAGTCCAGGTCGAAAATTCTCATTTGGATCGAGTTCGGCACGAATGCCGTCATGTCGATCAAGGCCCTCCGTCCAGATCGGTCGGTCGAGGGCCATCGTCGTTCGTGTTGCACCGGCGACAAGTTCGAGCATCCGCGTCTCGATCCACGGATCGGTGAGTCCCGGTGCGCCCGATGGATCGAATGCCAGCACGTGCAGTTGCCCGAGGCCGACCGAAGCGGTCATCCCGAAACGTGATGGAGTAAGATTTCCACCTCGATAACCCACAAGGGCGCGCAACGTTTCCGAAGACGGCGCGCCACCCGTGGACGATTTCACGACGGGTGTCTTCATGGGAGGGGTGAGCCCCTTCGTTGCTGGAGCCGACGACGAAGGCTTGGGCGTTGGCGGAGCCTTGATCGGTATAGTGGTTCCCGCGTCCGGTTCGCTTGGCTCACTATCCTCGGGCTTCGCTCCGGTCGCGCCAGAGTCTGTCGCGCCCCCATCCACTTCCGGAACCTTGGGTGGCAACCATGTGGGGGGAGTGTCGTCATACGCATCTTCGTTGGGCGGAGCTGCCTGGAGCGCGTGCTGTGATGGATGTGTTACTTCGGTCGGGACATCGGTCGGAGTAAGATCACCCCCGGCGAGGGAAGGGAGCACTCCAATCCGTAGGTCCTCGGGTCTTGCTACGGCCACTGCGAGAGTTCCCCCGCTTCGAACCCACGTCAGCATCGCATCGAGCGACGACTTGGGGAGGCGTGATAATATATCTGACTTGGTTACAATGACCGTGGTGTGGCCATACCCTCCGGGATGATCAGGTAGAACGAGGTCACCGGAGGTCGGATCGGTTGATACTGTCAGTACTGAGATCGGCGAATGGCTGGCCCCACGGTAGGCGGTCGTCGTCGGCAGCGTCTTTGCTCGAAGAGCGACCAGGCGAGGGGGCTGTCCGAGATCGAGGATTGAATACCCCGTGCCCCCTCGGCTTACGGTAACGCCGCCAGTCACGTCTTCGGCACCCTCGATTTGAACCGCGATGCGAATGGAAAACGAGTACTGCGCTTCCGAAGGCACGAGAAGCTTGATGACGGCTGTCGCGCCAGCTGCAAGAGCAACGGGGGCCCGAACTTTGGTTACGCTATTGACGCCCGGAGTGTGTTCGTCAGGAAACGCAACAAGCGTTCCGCGCACGGTGGTTCCGCTCACGTTTTCCAGGCGCACCGCAAGTTCGGTCCACGTCCCTTGTATCTCGCCGCCCACAATGATGGGTGCGGCAGTCATGAGCAGGGGTGCCTTCGGAGCCGAATAAGTAACGCAAGGTGTTGCAATAATTACGGCTGCTAATGCCCACGGGGCCAGCTGCATTCGAAACGCTCGCTCGATCATGACGGTCTGCCGACCTGCTCCGCCTGAACGTGCACCGGCCTCGTGGGGACCTGAGTGAGTAGTGTGTCGATCACTCGATCGGTGGTCACGCCGTCGGCCTCGCCTTCGAACGAACGGATCAGGCGGTGTCGAAGACAAGGTTTTGCAACCAGCGAGATGTCGGCAAACGAAACTTGCGCACGGCCTTCCATTAGGGCGACCGATTTTGCTGCGAGCACAAGTGACTGTGCGCCACGAACACCCGCTCCGAATCGGAGACTGCGCTTCACGAGCTCGGGCGCTTCTTTGGACTCCGGATCGCTCGCCGCAACCAACCTTGCGGCGTAGCGCAGCACGGGCTCGGCCACGGCGATGTCTCGGCAAAGTTGCCGCAGTACAAGCACGTCGGTTTCTGCGACAACGCGTTTTGGCGGAGATACCGCTCGTCCAGTCGTACGCGCCAGGACCTCGCAGAGCTCGTCTTCCGTGGGATTCGGAACGATGACTTTCAGCAGGAAACGATCGAGCTGAGCTTCGGGCAGCGGATAGGTCCCCTCCATCTCGATCGGATTTTCCGTCGCCAACACGCAAAACGGTTCGTCTAAGGCATGACGTACGCCTGCAATCGTAACGGCGCTTTCAGCCATGGCCTCGAGCAGCGCCGATTGTGTTTTCGGGGTTGCCCGGTTGATCTCGTCGGCCAACACAAGCTGTCCGAAAATGGGTCCTTTCTGTACTTGAAACATGGATCCGGCGGCACGTTGCGCGGCATCCATGATGAGTACGTTCGTTCCCACGACATCGCTCGGCATGAGATCGGGCGTGAATTGAATGCGCGAAAATCGGAGGTCCATGCACTGCGAGAGGGTTCGCACCAGCAGCGTTTTTCCTAGCCCTGGTGCCCCCTCAAGCAGCACATGACCTCCGGCGCACAGCACCCACAGCACTTGGTCGACAACCATTCGCTGTCCGACAACCACCGTTCCAATGGCTCCGCGAAGAGTTTCGAGAACCGTCGCTGCTTGCTTCAGCCTCGATTCGAATTCGTTCATGCCTTCGTACTCGCCGGATAAAGGTAACTTCTATTGTTACTATTTTGGTTACGGTTGAAAATACTGCCGCACCTGCTCGCGATATTCTTCGGGAACGCCACTGTGATCCACGCCGTCGATCTCGCTCGGACCTGCCGTGCGAAGGTCATTCGTCCCGCGGGTGTTCGCTGTTCCGCCGGCCTTCCCCGGTCGATACCCCTGCGTTTTACCCGGAAGACCGGTGCCCGGGTTCATTCGTGATCGGGAGCGGGCTTTGAACGACTCGCCGTGAACCGACTCTGTGGGAAGCACCGTGCCTTTGCTGGTGCGTCCACCACCCGGTGTCGACCCACCGCCTCCTCCTCCCGGATCATTTCCTCCGCGACCGCTGGCGCTCCCTTTGCCGTTTCCGCTCCCCGGCATCGGAAGCGGCACTCCATCGAGCCCCTGACCTTGCCCCTTGCCTTGCTCCCCCTGACCTTGCCCCTTGCCTTGCTCCCCCTGACCTTGCCCCTGCTGCCCCTTGCCCTTGCCTTGCTCCCCCTGACCTTGCCCCTCTTGCCCCTCTTGCCCCTGGCTTTGGCCCGGCGTTTCCCCAAGATCGCGCTCCGCATCCTCTGCGTCGCGTTGCTTCTCATCAAGATCGCGCTGCCTCTTCGCGTCTTCAGACTCCATATTTTCGTCGGCCAAATCGTGCAGCTTCTTCTCGAGCTCCTTTTGGCCTTCAGGTGTCGATAACTTATCTGCGAGATCCTTCATCGACTGCGGATCCGGGGCACCCCCACCTCCGTTACCCTTCAATTTCTCGCGCAACTTCTCAGCCAAGCGCTTGCGTTGCTCGGGGGTGAGCTTGTCGAGTGCTTTCCCCATCGCTTCGGAGAGCTTCTTGGCTGCCTCGTCGGTGCCTTTTCGGTCAAGCGCATCGGCCTTTGACTGCACCTCGGGATCGTTTGCCCCGGACTCGCGTAGCGCATCTGCAAGGCTGCGGAGCATTTCAGCTCGATGTTCGCGCTCTTCGAGCGATTTCTTTGCATCTTCGAGTGCTTTTGCTACGTCGGGCGATCCATTCTTTCTTGCGGTGTCGGCAGCCTCTTGGAGTTTTCGCTTCGCCTCGTCACGGTCGGAGCGTTCTCGCTGATTGGCAAGTCGTTCCATCTCGTCGTCGAGCTTCTCGAGGTCATGATCGCCAAGAGCCTTTGCACTGTCGCGCGTGACGTCACTTTCTTCGAGCGTCGCGGTCGCACTTTCCAAACCTTGGCGCTGCTCGCCCTCCCCAAGTTGCACGCGTTCACGCGCAATCTGCTCTCGAATCCGCGAGATTCGATCTAACGCCTCGCGCTTTTCGATTCCTCGCTCCAAATCGCGTTTGAGTTTTTCGGCATCCTTGCCGATTTGTTCGAGTCGCTTGCGTTGCGCTTCGTCACGCGCATGCACTTTGGAAAGCTCTGCGAGGTGTTGCAACTTGTCGAGGTCCTTGATGGTAATGGTGTCCGAACCTGGAGCGTGCGGCTTTGTGGTGCGCGCCGGGAGGGGAACGATTGCGAGTGCAACAAGCCCCGCCACCGCAAACGGAAGCAGCGCATGGACGCGCTTCCATAGCTGAGGCTGGAGTGAGCGAGAGTCTGCTTCTGCAAGGGCCGCCGCTGCCTTTGAAACAACAACGGCACGTGTGGGATCGTTCAGCTCCGATTCGTTGCGGAGCTCGACTGCTGTGACGATGGCCTCGTCCGTTTGCAAGCGGGCATCAAGAAAGAGAGCGATCTCCGTGTCCGACCACCGTCTGCGCGCGGCAACCATGGCGCCGGCAATAGCC
>JAHFDX010000529.1:948-3427 GCA_023248785.1 Myxococcales bacterium | reverse complement strand
ATTCGTTACTTGGAGAAGGCAATTGAAAGGTTTCTTTTTCAAGATCCCCAAAGCAAAGCGCACATCCTTGCGAAGCGCGTTCATCATCCGAACGGCCCCCCAGCAAGAAACTGCGACGAGAGCCGTGAAGTCATGTCCGACACCAATGGCAACAAGTCGCGGTATTCATCGAGGATCGAGCCGGTCGCGTCGACGAACCGATCGATGGCGTCTTCCGTCACTGTGAGAGGCGGTGTCAGCTTGAGCACGTTCCACGCTTGGGAGGCCGGTTGGCAGACGAAGCCTTGCTCGAGCAGGCGTACGGCGAGCCATTGCCCGAGCATCTTTTGCGCAACTGCTTTTGACAGCGCTCTCGAAACGGGCGGCGCAACCTTGTCGAGAAATCGATGTCCGGTTGGCCCAAGCTCAATGCCGACGAGCAAGCCACACCCTCGAACGTCGCGCACCCACGGATGATTGCTCAATCGAGCCCGAAGCCTCGTGGCAAGCCGTTCCCCATTTTGAACTACCCGCGCAAGAAATTCGGGTGAACTCACCGCTTCGAGCACGTGCAACGCAACGGCGCATCCGAGCGCATACCCCGCGTACGTGGATCCGTGCAAATCAAACGTGTCCATCGTGCCGTACGCGCGTTCGTGATGCTCTCTTCGCACGAGCGTCGCCGACACCGGCAACAAGCCACCGCCGAGCCCTTTGCCGAGGACCACCATGTCGGGGTCGAGTCCTTCGACCTGTTGGTACGCAAAGAGCGTCCCCGTGCGCCCCATTCCAGTTTGCACTTCATCGACAACGAAGAGCGATCCGTGCGCACGGCAAGCAATTTGTGCCTCCCGAAGATACGAATCACTCGGAACGATCACGCCCGCTTCGCCCTGGATTGGCTCGACAACAAAAGCGGCTACGTCCCTTTGCCGAAGCACGGAACGAAGTGCATCAAGATCGCCGTAAGGAACCGCGAGACAGTTAGGTACGAGCGGCTGAAATGGCTTTTGCCAGCGTGCATGCCCCAATACAGACAGGTTGCCAAACCCCGTTCCGTGAAATCCGCCAGAACAATACACGAGTGTTTTCTTTCCTGTCGCAGCGCGAGCAAGTTTCAAGGCGGCTTCAACAGCTTCGCCTCCACTCAATGAAAGGAGCGCGATGGGCAGGTGCGAGTGTTCAGCAAACGCGGCGCCCAGTTTGGCCGCCCAAGACTGAGGCCCGACGTGCAAAACATGGGGTAAATCTTTGTCGAGCAAATCGCAGAGAGCGCTCGTAAGTTGCGTTGGATTATGGCCCAAGCTGTTCGTACCGAAGCCCGCAAGGAAATCGGTATACGTCCGGCCTTCGACGTCCCAAAGACAAAGTCCCTGCGCGCGAGTAAAAACGCGTCCGTACCCAAGCAATCCGAGCACGCGTACAAAGGCCGGATTCACGTGCTCTTCGTATTGCTTCGCGACAACGGGTAGCGAGGAGCGTCGCTTGCCAAATAGGTTCATGCGCGAACCTCTTTCAGAATCGGTGTTCGCTTTGCCACCCAGCGTTCGAGAATTTTGTGCATGAGAAAAAACGTCAGCGTCTCCGCCGCGAGCGTAAGACCGAGGTAGACGTCATATCGGGGGAAGTACTTTTCCCAACCCTTCCAAACGGCGAACGCGATGTTCACGTTGGCCGAAGGTGGCGTTGCAAGCCTGGTCACGCCGTAGAGAACAACGAGCAGTCCGGTTGCGAAGAGCCAGCCAAACTTTGGGAGGCCAAGTTCGCGCACGGCAAGGAACGCGAGCACCGGACAAAGCACGTGGGGAAAAAGCGTGGTGACCATCCAGCCGCCACCTCCGGCTACGTCCAGGAGCCAAAGCGGAGTGCCTACGGACAGCCAAAGTGCCGCGATCGACACGAGCACGCGCACCCGAAAAAAACAGCCAACGCCGAGCAAGAGCGGTGCGACGTTGCACACCCACAACAGATCGTGTGCCTCGCCTCGGCGTACGTGATTTATGTCATGTACAAGCGCAGAAAGAAGCGCGAGAGCGCCGAAGGTCCAAAGCCGTTGACGAAGCGGGAGCACGGCGATCGCCATGGCAGCTCAAAGGCCTCCGTCGACGGTGATGGTTTGACCGGTGACGTACGTGTTCTCGAGCGCCAAAAATCTCGCAACCGACGTGACTTCCTCGATTCGCCCGAGGCGACGCAGGCCACAGTGCTTCAAGTATTCAGTGCGCAAATCGGAAGGCAACGTCCGCGACGCGCCGCTTTCGAGTACGCCAGGGACTAGAACGTTGACGCAAATGCGTTTGTCGCCAAGAGCCTTTCCAAGGCTAAGGGCGAGTCCGGCAAGGGCTGCCTTCGACGCTGCATAGGGCGTGGGCGAAGGGACGGGTTTCAATCCGTCAATTGACCCGAAGAATATAATGTTCCCGCCACGGTCAAAGTGAGGCGCAAGAGAGCGCGCTGCTTCGAAGGCGCCGATGACGTTCACAGCAAGAAGCTTCTCGAA
>JAHFDX010000529.1:0-938 GCA_023248785.1 Myxococcales bacterium | reverse complement strand
TTCTCGAAGCCAACCAACGTCACGTCGTGTACGTCCTCAAATACGGGCGGATCCACGCTCGATGTTTGTGTTGCGCAAACGATGAGCGCATCGACGCCGCCCATCTCACGAGCGAGACCGTTCAACGTGGGTTGAATCGAGGGCAAGTCAGAGAGATCAAGCTTTGCAGCCCTTGTTCCCGCGTGCTGTGCACAGAGCGCGTCAGCCACATCGCGTCCACGGCCATAGGTAAATGCGGTTCGCGTGTCCGCCCGGGCGAGTTCACCGACGAGCACACGCCCTACGGTGGACGACCCGCCAACGACGATGCAGCGCTTCGTCGCCATCACACGCCTCCGTCCACAACGACCGTGGCGCCCGTCATGTAGCTGTTTGCGTCGGAGACCAAGAAGGTCGAGAGCTCTGCCACTTCGCGAAACGTTCCTACACGCCCGAGGGCGTTGTGCTTCAAGTAATCCAAGAGGCGGTGCTCAGGCAAGTTGCGACCCACGCCATCTTCGAGAAGTCCAGGTGCAACGCATATAACGCGAATACCGTGGCGCGCGACTTCCTTCGCCAACGCTTCGGTCATGCCCTTCAATCCCGCTTTGCTCGCGCAGTAATGAATGGGCGCTTCGATCATGCGAACTCCTGCAAGGGATCCAACATTCAGTACGACGCCGCGCTTCCTCCGGATCATCCCTCGCAACACGGTTCGGGCTGTGAGGTAAGCGCCTTTGAGGTTCAGGTCGACAACAGTGTTCCAGTCGTCTTCCTCAAGCATCGCAAGAGGCAGATTTTGCGATACGCCCGCGTTGTTCACTAAGATGTCAATGCCGCCCCACGATTCTTCAAGCGCGCGGACGGTTACGCGCGTTGCATCGGAGTCGAGTGCCGACGTTGCAAAACTGCGAACGCTCGCGCCGCTTTTTGCGAGCTCGGTGGTGAGTGCCAATGCT
>JAHFDX010000033.1 GCA_023248785.1 Myxococcales bacterium | reverse complement strand
CGGTCCGACCGCACATGACCCTTCCCTCATAGAAAACCACCGCACACTTGTGCGGCGCATTGCGTGGATCACAGGCGCACGCCTTGTTTTTTTGGCGGTCATTCTCACCATCGTCCTCATCTTCTACTTTGGGGGCCAGCTCGCTCGCTTTCCAACAAGTTCGCGCATCGTTTTTTTGATCTTAGGAACAAGCTTCGCAGCAGCGGCCTCCTACGCGGCCGCCTTAAGGTGGCGGCAAAATCTTAGTCCGATGGTCTACGTGCAAATCGTGATCGACCAACTCACGTGGACCGCACTCGTATGGATCTCGGGTGGTGCAACCAGCTTTGCAACGTCGCTCTATAGTCTGACGTGCCTCATCGGAGCCATATTGGCGAGCCTTCGCGGTGCCGCCCTCGCAGCCGGCCTCGGCCTCACGCTCTACCTTACGCTCGGCTTTGGAATGCACGCAGCGGGCTGGTTTTCGCCTCCACCAGATCAGATCCGCGCGAGTTACGAATTGTCGACAACGGAGCTCACCTACGCGCTCCTCGCGAACTCCATGGGTATCAGTGTCGTTGCGTTGCTTGGCGGGTACCTCGCGGAACGCCTGCGGGTCACCGGAGGTGCTCTCGAGGCCGCACGCGAGCGCGCACGCGTGGCCGAACGCCAAGCCATGTTGGGACGAGTGGCTGCAGGGCTCGCACATGAAATTCGTAACCCGCTTGGTTCTATTCGCGGAGCCATTGAACTGCTGCGTGAAACCCCCGAGCTCACCGCCGAGGATCGCGCACTATGCGAAATCGTTCAGCGCGAAACCGGACGCCTCAACGATCTCGTCGGAGACATGGTTGATTTGGCAAGGCCTCAACCCCCCAGGACTGAAGCCGTCGACGTGGCTCGGCTCGCGCGCGAAGTTGTAGACCTCTCCAACCGTTCCGAGCGCGCACGCGAGTTGCGGGTGACCTACGAAGGCCCAAGCACAGCCGTGCGGGCACGGTGCGACGGAGCCCAGATGCGCCAAGTCATGTGGAACCTCGTCCGTAATGCCATGCAGGCAAGCCCACCCGGGGCGTCCGTGCGCGTCAGCGTTGCACCAAAGAATGGGAGTATGGTCGAGCTTGCCGTTTCGGACGAAGGTCCAGGAATTCCAGAAGTGGACCGAGCCCGAATGTTCGACGCCTTTTATACGACCCGCTCGCAGGGGCTCGGGATCGGTCTTGCGGTCGTCAAACGAATCATGGATGACCATGCAACCATGGGGGCGTATCTTCAGGTAGGGAATGGAGAAAACGGTGGTGCGCGCTTCGAAATCCTATTGAGCATCGACGTCGGAGGACTAAAGCCAAGCCGCCCTCCACCTCCACTGGAAGAGCGGCATCTTTTGGATCGTTGAATCCCCATGCGTCTCATGCGTCTGACGTGTAGGAACGGGTTGCACATACCCCCTGATGATCACGCTTGCAACGCTCTGGAGAACGCCATTCATGTTTGAACGATTCGTCCGTGCAGGTGTCCTGTCGCTCGGCCTCTCGCTGGGTTTGAGCGTCGCCTTCCAACCGTCGCTTGCGCGCGCGGACGACGAGGTGACGATCGCAGAGTCCGATCTCGACGAGGCGAAGCGAATCGTTCAATCAAAGCAAGAGGAACTTCGCAACCTGCTCGTCAGCGGCGCGAAAGACGAAGAGCTTCACAAGAAGCTCAACGAAACGCTCGATTACGAGAGCTTCGCGCAACGTGTGTTCGGCAGATGCGCAAGCCTGTGCGAGGGCCGAACGGACCATTGGAGCAAGATCGAAGAAGACAGTGTGAAGAAAGCCGAAATCCACGAGCTTGTGAAAAAGTACATCCGCAAGCACTACTTAAAGAAGCTCAAGAAAGCGGCAAAGAACGGCAAGTATGACGTCAAGATTTTGCGCGCAGTCGCCCTTAGCGGCGGAACCATTCGCGTGAACACTGAGCTGACGTTCGGCAACGACTCACGCGAAGCACCGCTTCGCATTTCGTATCTGCTCTGGCGCGGAAAGATCATCGACATCCTCACCGAGGGCGTACCGATCTCAAAGTCATGGCACAAGCGCGTCGACAAAGAGATGCAGGCCGGGGGTTACGACGCAGTTGTGAAGTGGCTCAAAGACGCGAGCAAGTAACGCTCGCTCTCACGATACTACTTTCCGGGCATTTTCCCGAACTCGCAAACGTAGCCATTCGGACGTTCCGCGTCCGGTCCCGCGTCGAGAGGTGGCTCCACCTGTGCGAGCCCGTTGTCTTCTAGTTTTTGATTTGGAACAAAATATATGAATGCACCCGCGCCCTGCGCGGAGTTCTCAACAGCGGGGGGCGTCCCCCAATGCACTGCCCTGGCATCAGGGCGATCGCCCTCCACTCCGTCGATCCACGCTGAACCGCCATCACCTAGCATGCTAAGACCAATCCAATACCTGTATGCGGTCGCCCCGTTGCGCGCCGCAATGGCATCGTTAATCGTTAGGCGTTCTTCCACGCTGTTGAATACGACGAGCTGCCCTCCTCGCGCTGCGCACGTGCTGCGTGCCACATCGAAGGACACCGCGGACTCCGCGTACAGATAAGTCTTGTACGGAAACGCCGCCGGAACGTCGAAACAGAAACCGCCGTCGCACGACCACAGCCGTGACCCCTGAGGCGATTGCTCGCACACGACGTGGAACGACCAGGATTCCGAGTCTTGTGGGCGACCCCCATCTATCGGCAGCTGCCCGCCATCGAACGGCGGACGACCGCCGTCTTGTTCCCGCGTATCTGCCGGTTCGCATGGTGCCTGGGTCCATATTTGTGGCGAGCCATCGTTGGCGGACGACATGACGACGCATGAGCCACTATCCGACGTCTCGTTCAATTTTGGGTTCGGTCTGCCAGCGGCATAAGCGAAACATCCGCTGCATTGCCGACTCCATCCCGGAATACCTGGTCGGTCTGGAATATAGTTTGCCAGCCCAGACGACGCGCGCTGCATCGGTGCGAGCAAGCGGGCCTCGCCCAACCGTTGTGTCGCTAACTGCGAAAATAGATTCCTTAGTTGGGACTCCGAGCCGACAAACACAGGCGAGGCGCCATTGCCACACGCCTGCCCGAACGCCAACTTGGTTGAGTAGGGCTTCAGACTCGGAAGGTAATTGCACTTGTGGGTCGCCGGATAGATCCACCCGCCATCACATTGGATCTGGCAATCGGCCGAACACGTAGCGGACGCGGTGCTTCCTGGATCGCAGGTCTCGCCAGCGTCCAAACTAATGATGTCATCGCCGCATCGCGGCCCGAGTTGCCGAGGAACGAGCGCCGGAATGCAGGAAAGCGCGTACACACATCCGCCCACCGCCACTAGAGCTGGCAAAGCGACTCTCAATCGCATCCGCTTGAGCTTCCCACCCCTGGACGAAATGTGCCAAGCCCCACTACGTCTCGACTCGCCTCTCGGCTTTGCTCGAGTACAATGTACGCATGGCGGATGTGGCGAGGGCGACGCGCAAGGTGCGCGGACGTGGGGCAATCGCAGGCCGCTATTTTGTTCTCTTCGAAGTCGGAAAAGGCGGGATGGGTACCGTCGACGTTGCGCTCGAACGCGGCACAAATGGCGTTCAACGAATTGTCGCACTGAAACGCCTCTTGCCCCAAGCCGTGGATGAAAATCGGCATCGTGAAATGTTCCTTCGTGAGGCACGTTTGGCCGCGCTCCTCACGCACCCCAACGTCGTGCACGCCTTCGCCTTCGGCGAAGACAGCGAGCCGTACCTCGCGATGGAGTTCGTCGAGGGCGAGTCATTGGCTCGGATGATTGACGCGCTCCGGGAAACCAAGCGCGCGATCCCAGCTTCGGTTGCAGCATTCATCGTTGCCGAAATCGCGGAAGGCCTTCACGCTGTCCATGAATTGCGCGACGTAGATGGCGCACTGCTCCATGCGGTGCACCGCGACCTCTCTCCGCACAACGTGATGTTGAGCGATGAGGGTCAAGTCAAGCTACTCGACTTTGGGATTGCAAAGTTCGAAGCGCCGGGCGCGATGACACGAACCGGTGAGATCAAGGGCAAGGTCGCTTACATGTCGCCAGAGCAAGCGCTCGGCGAGCCGCTCGATCGGCGCAGTGACTTGTACTCGCTGGGTGCCATCCTGTTTGAGTGTCTCACGGGCGCGCGCATGTGGGGGACCGGGACCGACCTCGATGTCATGCGCAAGCTGGCTCTCGAGACCGCACCAAGCGTCGAGTCTTCGAGCCCAGGCGTTCCGAAGGAGCTCAACGATTTGTGTGCAACGCTCGTAGCGCGCGAATCAAGTGCGCGACCGCCGACGGCCGCGGACGTCGCGCAAAAGCTCCGGGCATTCTTGCGGAAGAACGCCCCCGAAATGGATCGAGGCGCTGTCGCATTGCTGATGGCTGAAATATTTGAGGTGCGTGCAGCAAGACGAAAGCAGCGGCTCGCGGCCGCGCTCGAGGAACTGGATCGCTCATCGAGCGGAACGATCGCTATTAATAATAGTGAAACGCAGCGAGTCGACCGTCTCTCGGGTGTACCGACCCTCGGGTACCCAGCAGCACCTGCGACGCAAGAAGAAGAAGCGCGAGCGACGCGGACGCAAACACGACAGCGCCGGAGGCAAAGAAACAACTACGGCCTCGTCGCAGCGTTCACCGCAGTGGTGGTGTCGGGCATTTTTGCATCATGGCAGGTCTTACGTCGGGACAAGGCACCTGAACTCAAGAACCAAACCATCGTGGTGGCTCCAGAACCAGCAGGGATAAAGTTGGCTCCCGAAACACCCGCAATGCCAAAGGCGAACGTTGCATCTGAGCCAACGGTTGAGCCGCCGAAAGCTGCGCCACCGCCTTCTGCAACCACGAGCAAGGCGCGATCGGGATCCGCGGTTCAACGCCCCGTCGTCGCCACAACGGCACCGACTTCGCAACCGACCGCAGTCACGCCAGCGCCCGTCGTTACAGCACCGGCAAAGACACTTCCACCCATCGACAAGACACCGTTCGGTAGTCCCTGATGAACCGCGCCCTCCTCGGCTGCTGTCTCGCAGTCGTTTGGCTTGCAAAACCAGGTTGCGCGCACGCAAGTGAACAACCACCTTCGGACGCGCCTCCGGTGAAACCCGAGTCGGCACCGATCGCCGATCCGCTTGAGGACTATCGGCGAAGGCATGCGGAAGCCCAGCACCTCTATCAAGAGGGAAAGCTCGCCGAAGCGATCGGATATTGGGAAGCGCTTTACGCCGACCTGCCACTCAACTTGGGATACCGAATCGCGTTCAATCTTGGCGTTTCATATCAAGCCATCGGCAACGCAACGTCGGCCGTCGAGCACTACGAAGCGTACTTGCAAGAACTCGACAAGCGACGTGCCAGTGGGCGTACAAAAGACGCCGTGACCGAGAAGAAGCTCGATGAACAGGCAGCCTACGCGCGTGCGCAAATCGAAAAAATGAAAGCAATGTACGCGCGACTCCACATCAAGCGCGGACATGCAGGCCTCGAGTCGCGCATCAACAAGCTGAAGTCTCGTCTTTCGGGGTACGTAGCTTGGGTGCAACCGGGCGAATACACGATCACGTTTGGTGCGGGAACGCGACCCGATGAGGTAACGACGGTGCAAGTGCAGGCGGGTGAGCTTCGTGAGATTGAGCCCCCCGCCCCACCTCCGCCAAACGTGATCGAACGCCGATTTGAAACACGATTTGTTACGAAACGACCGTACTCGCCCGCGTTGATCTACGTTGCAGGGGGCCTCGCCGCAGTAGCAAGCGCAACGATGGTCGTTGGCTACGCGCGTACAGCGTCCATTCGAAATGAGTATGGCACGACAAACGACATCTCCCGGGCGAAGCAACTCGAGTCGCAATACGACGGCATGCGCACACTCGGAAACGTCTCCATCCCCGCATTGAGCGTCCTCGGCACCGTGACCGGTGGCCTCATCGTCGGTTATTTCACGCTCTCCAAGGAGCAGCGAATTTCCACGCCAAAACCGATGGAACGGGAAAAACCGAGTCTCCACGGACACATTTCCCCGAGCCACAACGGTGTTGTCATGGGGGCGGAAGTTCGGTTCTAGCCGAGCATGCTACCCGTCTTGTCGATCGCGTACTTGCGCAAAAAGGCGCGCACGTGATGGCGCTCCATACCGCTTTGGCGAGCCATCTCGCTCACGTTGCCTTTTGCGCGACCGGCAAGATCGCGAAAGTACTCGCGTTCAAACGATGAGATGGCTTGGCGCTTCGCTTCCGCGAATGCAGTTGAGCCCATGGCCGAACCGGTAGGCATGTCGTTCGACGCGACTTCGGAACGAGTGAGTGTGAACACGTCATCGATTGCCCCCGGTGTATCGGCAAGCGTTGCAGCGACCGAAACCACGTTGACGAGTTCGCGTACGTTGCCTGGCCAGTCGTAGTTCTGCATGCGCTGGCCAATCCACGCAAAGACTGCCGGAGCGTGCTCGCGACGCGCCGCACGGGTGCAAATTTCGTCGACCAGAAGTTCAAGGTCGGTCAAGCGCTCGCGCAAGGGAGGAAGCTCAATGCGCACTTGCGCAATGCGAAAGAACAAGTCGGAACGAAAGCGCCCGGCATTCATCTCGACGCCAAGATCGCGCCTGGTTGCAGCCACCAAGCGTACGTCGATGGGCTCATATGTCGACGACCCCACGCGTTTGACCTGTCGCTCGGCAAGAGCTCGTAACAGCTTCGGTTGCAATTCAATAGGCAGCTCGCCGAGTTCGTCCAAAAAGAGCGTGCCCCCGTGTGCGTCCGCGAGTGCGCCTTTTCGGCGTTCGGTTGCGCCCGTGAACGCACCCTTTTCGTGACCGAACAGGATGCTCTCCGCGAGCGTGGGAGGAATCGAACCACAGTCGACGACCACAAGCGGTCCGTCCTTTCGTTGGCTCGCGGCGTGGATCGCTTGCGCCACCACTTCCTTTCCAGTGCCCGTCTCTCCCAAAACGAGCACGCTGAGTTCCGTTAAGACGATCTTCTCGAGGACACCGAATACACGACGCATTTTTGGCGAAATACCGACGAGCGGACCGAATCGATCAGAGAACCCGACGTCGACGCGGTGCTTGGCCGACGGTTCGATGCGAAGCTTGGTGCGACCAATCGATACGTCGGTTGGAACCGTGATGACGGCTTCACGCACCCGGAGCGGACCGACGAACGTGCCGTTGGTACTTCCGAGATCTTTGATGAGGACGCCGTCGCTCACGGCGCGTGCCTCGAAGTGCAGCGCACTGACTTCGGGGTCGTCGATTGGAACGTTCGTGGCAGGGTCGCGCCCCACGACGATTGGATCGACATCGACCGTCACGGGTTCGTGCGACGGTGCGAATAGCGTTCCCCCTGACACCACCCAATTGAGCACACGCGCGCGTGTTGCTGCGTCCGTCATCATGACCTCATCGAAAGACAAATTAGTGAGTACCCGTCGTGTGCGCCCCTTCCGGCGGCGTTTCCTGATGAACCACCACGGCCTCGAGGGACGCGAGTTGGTCGCGTGACACACCGACGCCGCGATCGGAGAAGAACACGTCGTTCTCTTCCATCGTCGCACGAACTTGCCCAATGAACAGAATGGGCTCGGCTTCGCGGTTGTACCCAAGCTGCACAAGGGTGCCTTTGGGCCATGAACCGCCTTCGAACTCGAGACCCTTGCGAAGCATGTAGAAGCCTTCGGGCAGCACTTTCTGAAGGCTGTCTGCCCACGTAAGGCCACGGAAGGGAATACCCGCTCCATGAAAGTGCCAGCGGTTCATCACGTTGTGCTCGGGAACGATGACAACAGGCAGGCCGGAATCCGAGTGGTTATGGAAGTAAACAAGCGTGCCTGCGGGTACGTCCGTTTCATGCTCGGGCAGCGGCTTGGTCGTGCGGTACATGCCACACGGGGGAAGCATACTCTTGCTCATCGGCGAAACTCCTTGCGCGTCGGTCCGTACGTTATCGCGCTCGCGGGACGATTGCACGACGCAACTTCGATGCACGATGCCGGGGCTACTTCCAGCGTACCAAGCTCGGACGCCGGGCAGCATTGGGATACGCAATGACAAGCTTGTGCGCGGCGATCTGGCCGGCGATCCAGCCTGCAACAAGGTCCGTTCGTGCGAGCACGTCGATGTCCCCGTTCGAACCTGAATTGACGGCGACAATCACGTGCATGCCCCCAGCGGTCGTCTCGGTGCAGGACAGGAGATCGCTGACAGATCAGTTACTGGTCGTTGACAGGCGATCTATCACCCTCTTTGTAGCTCAGATTCTTTGAACCATCCTCCACTTTGTCCACGAGCACAATTGTAGCCAGATGCGACTTGTGGTCCTCGATGCATGGCGGCGGCAGCCCCCACGGAAGGCGGTACGTTGCTCTGCGCCAAGGCCTTCGGGGTCTTGCGCTACCGGTGTCGTTCAACTCACCGCCCGCATCCTCCGCCTTGTGACGAGTTGTTCGAAGCACGACTCGTTGACATCTGGAACGGTTTCGATGACGCCGAGGTCGACGTCTCGAAACCAAGCGCGCACGTGCATTGCATCAACAATCTCGATGCCGACTTCGAGGCCAGCCAAAGCCGAGCTGACGAAGAGGCGGTCTTTGCGGAAACCAGCATGCCCATCGGAATATATGGATCGTGCATACACGTGTTCTGGATACACATACGTTACGGGTAGGGGTCGACGTGGTTGCGTGACCTTATAGACATCCGCAGGCACCTTGCCGCCTAACGCGTCATGCGGCCTGACATGGTTGAATTCCTGCCGCCAACGTGACAATCGTCGGCGATCTCCCGCGTGAGCTCGGCGATGAGCGACGTTTTTTTCCGGGGTCGATTCGTGCACGGGTCGCCCATCGCAGATGGCTTCGTTGACCTTGAGAAGCCGATCGCACGTCGCCGGGAAGTCTCGATACTCCGCGACTTCGCGCTCGATCTTGGTGAGGGCAGCCCCCACCCGAAATCGGCGCGTCTTCGTCCTCCCGTCCATCTTGACCGTGTACGCGTGGTACGGGCCATGACCCGGATGGTCGCTCGCCGCGCAGGCGCAATTCGCTTTGCCTCACGTGCGGAAGTTCTCGGTGAGCGATCCTCGGCGCATATCGCCGGTTCGCGTCAGCGAGTCGAGTAACGCCTCGCGATCAGCGAGAAGCTTTACGAGCGGGTCGAGCGTCATGCATACCCCTTCTGAAAGTCATAATACTCTCAGAGTGTTCGCTCAAACAACTTTTCGCTGCAGAACGCACGTTGATGACGTGCGCCCTACAAAGACTCCCGCGTTGACAAGCGTACGCATCATACGTACGCTTTTAAGATGAGCATCAAATCGACAGCTCTCCGCAAAGATCTCTACCGCCTACTCGATCAGGTCCTCGAAACGGGTCAACCGCTCGAAGTTGAACGTAAGGGGCGCCGTCTGCTGATCATTCCAACTCAAGCTCAATCCAAGCGCGGGACCAAAAAGCTATCTGCGCTGGTCGCTCATGCGGACTATCTTGCGTGCAGTGCAGACGAGGTTGTTCATCTCGACTGGTCGTCGGAGTGGAAACCTTGATTCACGTAGACACACACGTCGTCGTTTGGTTGTGGACCAACGACCTGCGCCGACTGCGATCGATGCAACCGGTATTGGAGAGTGAAGATCTGGGATACTCGCCCATGGTTGAACTTGAGCTTGAGTATCTATTTGAAACCGGACGCGCGCGTGCACCGGCGAGCGTCGTGCTACGGGGCCTGAGTCGCGCGGTTGGCCTTGTTCGCTCGGCTGCGCTGTTTGGCACCATCATCGATGAAGCCAAGAGGCTCGACTGGACGCGCGATCCCTTCGACCGACTCATCGTCGGAAATGCAATCGTCGACGGCGTGGAGTTGCTCACCGCCGATCGAACCATTCTGAAGCACGCGGTCATCGCTCGATCGAAGTAACACTGGCAGAATCAGCGCCAGTACTTCTCCGCTCGATTTGAGAAACCGGAGAAGTCGGACGCACGCGTGATGTCGGGGCGCTTCTCAACTGTGAGCGTGTTGTCGTTATTTACTCTGACAGCGAGAACGCCGAGCGTCGGGCCTGCGACCTGAACAAGGAAGCCGATCGGAGGGTTCGTCATGTTGATGGTGCCCCCGTCCGCGCTGGTGGGAGACCACATAGCGAGCTCGTAGACTGCAATCCCATCGGAGAAAGTGAGATGCTCCGGATCTGGCGGGCCCGGGCGAATCGTGAACTGCTTGAAGTCCCCCGCCGGATCGCTCCACGCACCGATCGATGCATACCACACGGAAGGATCGACCCAGTGCGGCGCCAGCGACAAGTGATTCCACGAATAGCCGTTTTTGCCTGGGACCGGTCCCCCAGGTATCGATGCCTTTGCGTTTCGATATTCGTCGACTGTCCGCCCGCCGTATCCGATCGTGCCCTCGAGAAACCAATTGCCCGCTGCGGTTCCGGCCTTGTCCACAGCGAGGCGACCTGAGCGCGGCTCCGCGAGCCGTTGCATCTTCGCCCCGTACTGCGCCGAGATTTCGGGTGTGAAGTAGAGAAGCGGATCTGCGGTGTACGGCTTCCACTGTTCCGAAGACGCATAGGGAAACGGATGTGCAAACCCCGAAAGCCATGTGTGTCCGTCTTGAACAGCAAAGTCGAGCGGGTTGTCACGCTGAGCGCCAAACACGTCACCCGCCTTCACCTCCAGACTTAGGTTGCGTGAGCCCCCCTTGGAGATCTCCTCCTGGTATGGAGCGAGCACTCCTGCGAGCTGGTTAACAACCATGAAGACGGTCAGGGTCTCGCATGCATGTGCCATGTCGACGCGCATTGAGGTTGGAGATCCAAGGGATGAAATCGCTGTGATCGTGCCGTTCGCGGGAGCTCGTATTGGCACGTACGGGACCGTGAGTCGGTCTTGCGAAGAGAGCGCAAGAGGAGCCACTCCTATGTATTGGTGATCAATCGGCGTCACGTGTTGTCCGACCATGCTCCCGTACGGGACGATGGACGTCACGTCGGCTGGATCAATGGGGGCTTGGGAAAGTGTTAAGTGGCAATCTTCGGCGGGGAGTCCTGCCTGTGTGCGCAAAGCGGGGAACCAGCTAGGTCGCGTTACAAACCCTCCGTAGGTGCCGTCCGGAACATCGCTGCGCAATGCGTAACGAAAACGACTGGAATCACAAATGAGCAGCCCCCCGCCGCCGAAACCGAATTCTCCTTGGGTGGAGCATCCCTGCCCCCATTGCGATAGCGCGTCCGACGACGGGGAACACGATGCCCCCAGACAAAGGGTCGCCGCGGCCCCGACGTATGAAGCGGTCAACAGGAACAGCGCCGCGAGATACGCAGGACGACGAGTCATCGGTCGATGATTGCGTCATTGTGGGCTGAGAACAACCCCGTGCATATGCACCTTGACGTGCACGCACAAGGTCTGGAACGGTACCGCTGCGCATGGACTCTCCGACTTCCCTCAAACGCGCGCTCGTCGAAGCCGGCTTCGAGGTCTTTCGTACACGTGGCGACGAGGTAGTTCTTGCCGAACGGCCGCGCGACAATCTGATTATGGATGCCCTGGTGGGCGTTCGCGCCCGCACACCACTTGAGGTTCGCGTCACGTTTCGGGTGCAAAAGTCCGAATATTTGCATGATACAGACGAAGTGCTCTTTGAGCGCGTTCGTACACTGGCCCTTGCCGCCGTCGCCTTCTCCGAAGAGCGATGCGACGTGGTTCAGGTGCACGATCCGGGTGATCCCAACAAGGTGATCGACAATTTCTACGACGTAACCTTCGTGGCGTTGGCCAGGTCGTTCGAGCACGCCTGCGAGCTCGCCCAGCAAGCCTTAGCCCTGGACAAACGCGGGACATCCTAGCGATTTGGACCGATTGAGAGCGGCCGGACCGACAGGGCTGTCGACTCCAATGCAAAAACCGTGGTATTTCAGCCCGTTCGGAACAACCCCTCGGAACCCCATGATGCTCGACGTCTTTCGTAATCAATCGGTCAAGAACGCCGTTTACGGCGCGCTCATCCTCGTCGTTTCGGTCATCTTCGTCGTGCAGTACGGCTCGAGCAATCGAGGACCGCGCGCGAGTCTTCGCCAAACGTGTGCGGCGGAGATACGCGGATACTGCGTTTCGCCGCGAGAATTTCAGGCAACGCTCCGTTTGCTCTCGAACCTGCAACGATCGCCAAGCGGCCTAAAAAAGAAGGCCGGCGATGCGCTCATCGAGCGCGAGCTATTCGTTACAGAAGCCGAACGCCTGGGGCTCAGTACCACCGATCAAGAAGTGTCCGAGCAGATTCTCGGCGGTTTCATTCGGTTCAGCGTTCCGTTTTCCGATCCGTCGATCACGCAGTCGCTGCTTCGCGGCTCGAGTGATCCGATTATTCCTGCAAGAACCGCGTTCGTAGATCCGAAGACGAAACGGTTCGATCAGAAGCGTTATGGCGATGCCTTGCGTCGAATCGTTGGCCTCTCGGAAGCTGAGTTTCGCGAGTACCAAACGCGTGAGCTCCTCGCATCCAAAGTGCGTGATCTCGTGCGTACGCCCGTTCGCGTGAGCGAAACGGAAGCGCTCGAAACGTATTTGCGGCAGAGCACCACAAGCGTTCTTTCGTACATCGAAGTGAAAAACGACTTTGCGTCGAAGTACCTTGTGACGGCCACGCAAGCGGAAGTCGATGCGTGGACGAAGGACCACAAGGACGTTCTCGACAAGGCGGTTGAGGAAGCAAAAAAGCAGGCGCTGCCCAAGGCAGAGACCGTGCGGCACATCCTCATCAAGGCCGACTCGAGCGCGTCGCAGGCTGAGAAAGACAAGGCTCTAGAACGCATTTCGCTCGCGTATGCGCGCATTAGGGCGGGTGAGCCGTTTGGGCTCGTGGCAGCCGAAATCACTGAGGATCCAGGGAGCAAGGCGACCGGCGGCGCGTACGAGGCGAAGATGGTCTCGGGCTTCGTTGAGTCGTTTAAGAAAGCGTATGCGGGGCTCAAGCCCGGTGAGATGACGCAAACCGCGATCGCCTCCAATTTCGGCTACCACCTCATCATGCGCGACGATCCGGCGCAGGCGCCCGCAACAGAAGCCGCGTTGCGAAAGATCGAAGCCGACAAACTCTTTCGCGCGGGCAAGGCGGAGAGCTTTGCAAAGAGTTTCGCGGAAAAAATTCACGCCGAACTCAAGGCGGGCAAGCCGCCCGAGGATGTACTTGCCGCCGTGGTGAAACCGACGAAGCTCCAATTGCTCAGTGTCACCGCCGACGCCCCCGTTCCCACCGCCGGAGCAAGTGACGCGGGGGCGAACGCAGCCACGCCGCCAAAGACCGGCAAGGGCGACGCCAAGACCATGATGGTTTCACCGCTCAATGCGCCGGAACTCCTAAACTCGTCACAATTCAATCGCACCGGCGATCTTTTTGCCGACGATCTTGAATCCGCTGACGCGGAGAAGATCCGCGCGTTTGCGTTTTCGGCAAAGCCCGCAGAACTTCTTCCCGAAGTCGCAAAAGGACGCGGCGGGTTTTACGTCGTCACGCTTCGTGAACACAAAGAAGCGACTCGCGAAGACTTCGACAAGGTGCGCGACAGCGAAATGGCACGTCTGCTTGCACTGAAGCAGGCAGAAGCCCTTGCGCTGTACGCGCGGCAGCTTCGTGAACGTGTCAAGGCCGATATCAAAACGAACGACGATTTC
>JAHFDX010000032.1 GCA_023248785.1 Myxococcales bacterium | reverse complement strand
GTTCAAGCATCGGAGCGTCTCGACAAGTCACCGATGGACACCGAAACCGAATTTTTCACCGCGTTTGCAAAAGTGTTCCCTGAAGCAGCTGTCTTGCTCGTGGATACGTATGAAACAGAACGCGGTATTCGCAGCGCGGTGACAGCCACGCAAGGACGCCTCACTGGCATTCGTCTCGACTCCAGCGTGAGCGTGGAAGCCGTCCAGCGCGCCCGCGCCATGCTCGTCAAGATGAACGCAGCGAACGCAAAAATCTACTGTTCGGACGGGCTCGACGAGTTTCGCGTCCGCGAACTACAGAAGTACGCAGATGGATTTGGTGTCGGAGAGAACATCACCACGTCGCCGGATTCGGCGACAGGCGTTGGCGCCGTCTCGAAGATCACAATCAACGGATACGGAAAAGTAACGATGAAACTCGCAAAGGGTTCCGGCAAGGCGACCCTCCCCGGCGAGCTTCAGGTCTATCGCTTTCCTAAGTTCGACTATGTGTGTCTTTCACACGAAATCCCGCCCACCGCGGGCAAGCCACTTCTGTTGCCGGTGTGGCGCGGCGCAAAGCCCGTTGGGACTTTACCAACGCTCGAGGAAAGCCGCGCGTTCGTACGCGACCAGATCATGCAGCTGCCCGCGACGACGAAGGGGCTTGAGCCTGCCGAGCAACCGCGAACGTTGGTAGCTTCGGACGCACTTGTCGACGAGGTGCGAAGGTTGGTCGAGGAGACGCGCGTGTCATGAGGCTCGTCCGCATCGCCGTTGCGAACGTCAACAGTACGGTCGGTGCCTGTCACTCCAACGCGGAACACGTCATCGAGCTTGCACATCAAGCCGTTGGAGATGGGGCCTCGCTCGTCGCATTTCCTGAGCAAGTGATCGGCGGTTATCCGCCCGAGGATCTCGTGCAATGGCGAGCATTCGTCGAAGCCCAACGCGTGGAACTTGAGCGCATCGCTTCGGAAACGCGATCGCTCGGAGCGGCGCTCGTTATCGGAACAACTGTCGCGCGCGGGTCACATGTGTACAACGCAGCCGCACTTCTACACGGCGGTGACACTTGGGGCTTCGTACCGAAAGAGAAACTCCCGCTTTACAACGTATTTTATGAGGCGCGTACGTTCGCGCGCGGATCCGCGGGACTGTTCGATCATGCCTACGGTGTGCCGTTTGGGGATCTCATTTTCCAACTTGACTTCGGCACGCTGGCCCTCGAAGTGTGCGAAGACATCTGGTCGCCCGATGGTCCGATGCGCAGACGCTGCTATGCAGGCGCTGAGATCGTCGTCAACGTCTCAGCTTCACCGTTTCGTTTGGGCGTGTGCGAAACACGAAGAGAGATGCTCGCCACACGCGCGGGGGACAACCAAGCGACGGTTGTGTACGCCAACCTCGTCGGTGCCAACGATGGTCTTATTTTCGACGGTGGTGGTTACGTTTCACAATGCGGCCGCGTTCTTCTTGATGCACCACGCTTTCGCGAAGGTGTTTCAGGCGTGACCGTTGATTTGGATCGCGGCCTTCGCCTCCGTCACGAAAATACAACCTGGCGTATGGACCAGGAAGCGTTTGCGGCCCTCTACCCGCACGTTCATCGAATCACGGTTGATGTGGCTACGCGCGGTCGAGATCAGCTTCGTTATCCGGCGCCCGCAAACAAGAGCTTTTTTCTTCCCGCAAACGAGACGTCGACGCCGCCACGCGCGAAGTTCTGTGAAGACATTCTTGATGCGCTAGCCATGGGGATTGGCGATTATTTTGAAAAAACAGGCGCGTTCAAGACAATCGGCGTTGCGCTGTCGGGCGGTCGAGACAGTTTGCTCGTTCTCATCCTCGCACGCCGGTGGGTCGAGCAACGATATGCACGCCTCTCCGAAGCGGAGAAGAAGACGAAGGCGCGGGAAACCTTGCGCGCGTTCTTTATGCCAACGCGTTATTCATCGCCGGAAACGAAAGCCGCAGCAGAAGCTGCCGCACGCGATCTCGACGTGCCCCTTGTCTCGGTGTCCATCGACGATGCGTTCGAACGGGAACTTGAGCAGGTGGCGAAGATGCTCCAGCCCGGCGAAACGATTAACGCGGTGACGCGACAAAACGTACAAGCGCGTGTTCGCGCGGAGCGTATGTGGTCTTGGTCAAATAGCGCCCAAGGGCTCTTCTTGCAGACAAGCAACATGAGCGAAAAAGCCGTTGGTTACACCACCATTGGCGGCGACGCGGAGGGAGCGCTTTCGGTCATCGCCAACTTGCCGAAGACCGTCGTCAACTACCTTCTCGACTACTTGCGTGAGATCACGCGCTGGGAGGGTATCGAGCTCACACTGAGGAAGCCCGCATCTGCGGAACTTGCGGACAATCAGGAAGATGAACGCGACCTCATGCCTTTTGTTGTTCTCGATGCCTGCTTTCTCTTGTTCGCAGGCGAAAAAATGTCGCCACCAGAGGTGGCCGAGGCCCTTCACTCGATTTTTCCCGAGCATTCACACACGGAGCTCGATGCGTGGACCAAGAAGTTTGCGCGACTCTTTGTGCAGTCCATTTACAAATGGGTACAGGCACCCATTTCGCTTCACATCGGCAACTTGGATCTCGAACGCGAACGCGCGCTTCAGCTCCCCGTTGTGCAGAAAAGCGAATGGTGACGCGCGCTATTGAGCGTTTCCTTCGACGTGCAGGCTCCAATTGCTTGATGAAGCACAGGTGCCCGACCGGTAGCGAATTTCAATGAAGAGATCTTTGGTGTCGTCGTTGCCTTTGACATCGGGAAGTTGAACACTGATGTGGTGCTCGCTCGCAACATCGGTGCTTGAAGCGATGAGCGAGTTGCAGCCATCGTAAAGATAAAGATCGAAGATCGCGGCCGGAGATGGCTCAAGCCACACGCTTGCCCAAAGTGGGACTGATGACAGGCCGTGGTCGTCTTCGCTGATCGTGAGCTTGTACCAAGTCGACTGGTAGCCATACCCCATGGTTGATTCGTATCCGGTGTCTCCGCTGATCTTTCCGAGAAAGAACGACGACCCGCAGGCGTTGGTTGTTCCGCAACTCGCGCTCCCGGTGTCCGCTGCTGAAGGAGACGGGCTCGACGCACCAGCGCCATTTGCGTCGGACTGCTTCGCGAGCGAACTGTCGAGCACAACCTGGTTGCCCGATGAGTTCGCGTCCGAGGTTTTCCCCGCGTCGTGTTTGGCTCCGGCTGCGCTAGGAATGTTGTCTTCGCTGCCTTCGATGTTTTCGACAGTCGCGCAGGCGCACACCAACGCAAGGACGCTCGAGAAGCATCCCCCTAAACGCAAATAGCCATGGCTCACGGTATCCCTCCTCGAAAGTGCCTCCAGATCCCTAAAAGCCAGCGCGTAGACAGTGACCGCAAAATCAAAAGACGCAAGCCAGATAGGGGCGTATTTTGGCGTTGCCGAAGCAGACGGGATGGACGTTCAGGTGAATCTGCGGACCGCAAATGCGGTCAGCTTTTGGAACGCTCGAGGTGCCACACGTTTGATACGCCACATCCATCGGGCGTCGGCCATTGGAATGGAATAAAGCTCGCCCCGCTCTGCCGTGTCGAGGGCGCAGCGTGCAACGCCATCGGCTTGAACACGGGATGCCTTCATGAGCTTCTCCGTGCGCTCTTCCTGAGCAAGCTCAGCCTTTGCATTTCGACCGTTCTTGGCGATCTCTGTTTTGAAAAAGGACGGACACACCACGGTAACACCCAGCGGGGAGCCATGAAACTCCGCAGAGAGTGACTCGCTTAGCCCAACCACACCAAACTTCGTGACGTTGTACGCCGCGAGAGGCGCCACTGCAATGAGGCCCGCGACCGACGCGATGTTGATTACGTGGCCTTTTGCCTGCGCGCGAAATCTCGGAACCCATACGTGGCATCCGTAGATGACACCCCACAAGTTGATGTCCACGATCCAGCGCCAATCGTCGATGGGGATTTCGCCAACCCGCCCCGAAACAGCAACGCCGGCATTGTTAATGAGCAGATCGGTTGCACCAAAACGATCATCCGTAATGCGTGCCACGCGTTCGAGGTCTTCGAGTTTGCGCACGTCGCAGACTTCGACAATTACGTCGCCTGCACCGTTACGTTTCGCGCGTTCGGCCGTTTCCTTTGCACCGTCCATGTTGATGTCGGCGAGAACCAAGCGGGCCTTGCGCTTTCCTAGCTCTTCAGCAAATGCGCGGCCGAGGCCACTCGCGGCTCCCGTGATCACGGCACGGCATCCAGGTTCGATCTTCATGGCCGGAACTGTTGCGGAGGCGGCACCCGATGGCAAGCGTGCGCGGTTGCCATCGTAACAAATGGCTACTCCACATGAATTGGCAAGCGCACTTGCGCAACATTGAATACCCGAGCTCATCCGACGTCGAATGCTGACGGGCGAGCTTGTGGGAAAATTCACTAAACAAAGGTGCTGTATGAAGTCTCTTATCGTTTCCTTGAGTCTACTTGGCGCGGTGTCGGCGGTGGCCATCGGCGCGCTGGGTGGGTGTTCCCTGAAATCAAGTGGGGACGGCGATACGCCGGTCGCGCAGAAACCGCTCGAAGGAAAGATCGGCGGCAAAGCCTTTTCCGGAAAGGTGGCCATCGCAACCAAATCGGCTGATCGCTATAGCGTCAGTATTTACAGCGGTGACCGCAAGTGCACGGACACCTCGACATCATCGACCGACGGCTACGTCCTTTTCTCAAGCGCCGACTGGAAGGACGGTGTGTCGTACGGACTGATCCTCGATCTCACTGGAGGAAAGAGCAATACGGTCACTCTCGTCACGCCTCCGAGCACGAACACCATTTGCTCGGATGGGCGCGTCGAGATTGTAACGGTTGGATCGAAGGAAGCCGCTGGCACGTTGCGAGTGCGCGCTGTCTCCAACTCGGACAACACCGTGGAAGGCGAAGTGCCGCTCTACACGTGTGACTGAGCGTGGCTGAGAACGATCGCGCGCGGGCCATGGCGACGTGGTCGTGCGCGCGCAACCCGGCTCGAGGATCCGGCCTGGCACATCCCGGCACCGCTCTGGCGTTCGCAAGGGCCCGAAATCTGAGCAAAGCGTACGGCACGACCTTTGCTCAATACGGCGCATGGCGCCAAAACACCTCCTCGCACGCTTCGCTCTGGTTTCGGTCGTGCCCATGGCCATCGGATGCTCGGGTGGTACCGCGCGCGTCGGTTCCGGCGCAGACTCCGGTGGTGACGCGAACCGCACTTCCGACTTGGGTTCCTCCGACGCAGCGAATCGTGACGACCCAGCCATTGCGCGTTGGACAACCCATGATTGTTCTCACGCGTGCGGGAGCGGTTCCATTTGTGCGTACCCAGATTCTGGGGGATGGCTGGGAAACCCGACTCCGCCAACGCCAGCAAAGTGCGTACCCGTACCGGACAAATGCCGAGAAAATCTGACGTGCAAATGTCTGTTGTCCGCCCAGTGCTCGAGTGGCGCGGGGCTGTGCGGCATCGACGCGGACGGTGACCTAGTCGTCGGTTGCCTGTCCGGCTGAGAGCCGTTGACGGCACGCTGCACGAAGCCCACACTTATGGGACAATCATTTCAAAGGGGGCGATCGGTTTCGACGGAGATCTCGACTTGACTGCTGCGTACCGTGGCCCGCTGATCCACGTAAAAATCCGCGGAACCCATAATTGCGAACGATAACGCAATTGCTCTCGCTGCCTAATAAGCAGACCTGAAAGCCGTCTGAGGAACAAGCCCGCCAACGCTTGTCCAAGGGCGTAATCGAGTTGGCTAGCTACGCGTCGGGTCACCGGGCGCAAGGCGAGATCAAACAGGTGGATAACTTCGCTGCGAGCCTGTCGGTTGGCGCAATGCGGAGTGAAACAAAGAGCCGACTACGTACGTAGATGCATCATGCGCGCGATTTTCGGACCCGGGTTCGATTCCCGGCGCCTCCACCGATTTTTCAAGCGAATTTGGGGGTTTTCTCCTCCTTCTCCACTATTTCTCCATCCGTTTCTCCATCCGTCTCCATGCTTGGTGCCTCGATGCCGCAAAGGTTCGGACAGCACAGGGGAAATGCGATGGAGGCGACGCTCGAGCGTGCTTTCAAGTCGGGATCGCCTTCAACAATGGTGGCCATCATTAGGAACTTGGATCGATTCAGCCCGATCAGATCCAGGCACCGATTCATTTGGCAATGGCCGGTGAACTAAACAGTGCTCATGGGTGCACACCATTACGGAGTTGTGGTCCAACTCCCCCTCGAGCTGGCCCAAACCGGCTCGACTCTTCGGCCGATGTCAGCAACGCTCCGATACCGCGTTCGCTCATCCCATCGCAGGGCCGGGCTGGTACATCCGGTTGTCAATTTGGGATCTGACACCCGATCCCCACATGCAACATTCCGCACAAACGGCGATGGAACAACGCGCTCGCGCATGAGCCCCCTCGCGCATTTACCGCGGGGTGCAAACGTTCTTTCGCCTTGTTGTACGAAGTGCCGCCCACAACGCCCCCCGACTTCTCATTTGATGCAACCGCGAAGGCGATCTCGAGCGGCGCCGATCTTCAGCGCTATGAGTTCATTGACTTCACGTACGGTGGGAAGCGTTTTTTCGGCGCACGCCTAACGCTTTCGAGCGACGAGTCCGATTCGAGCGTCGAATACGACAAGCGAGCCAAGCCACTCATGTCGACGATCGAAAAGGGTGTTGCCGGTTCGCATCCCAAGTTGGTGTGCCACGGGCCAACGCCAACGCGCGTTTTGCGGTTTGAGTCATCTTCGAAGAAGTTTGTTCCTGAGAAGGGTTAACGACGCGGGTCTCGAGCTGCATCCGATGCTCGTATGGCACATACGCTGCGTCGTCTCCTCGAATTGCCGTTGAAGATCCTTTTTCCGGATCCATTTCCATCTTCGACCCAAAGACTGTGGCGCCCGCGGGCTCGGTATCGCCTACGCCGTGACCCGCTGGTGCCGTCGCATGGTCCACGCGGGCGGCCCGTCCGGAACGAGGAGCGACTCGTCGGTAATCTCGAATCCAAACCTTCGATAAAACGCCACGTTGGATGGCTTCGCCGTGTAGAGATACACAGGACTTGCACCCGCACGCTGCAGACCTCTTCGAATCAGGGCGCCACCCAGCCCTTTGCCCTGTTCGCTCGGATGCACGGCGAGAGTGTCGAGGTACCACGCCTCACGTTCGATACGCTTCAAGCGAAGTTTGACATAGTGATCCGCGCGCAAGCCGCGAATGGTGGCGGCCAGACCGAGCGACGCGGGCGCGCCAAGAATTCCCGCACATAGTTCAGTAGCGAACGAGACGTTGGGCGAAGTGCCTGGAGCAGCCCATTGTGCGGTCGCCTTGCGCTCAATGTGTTCACGCCGCGTAATTCCTTTTTTGGCGCGAATGAGAAAGTGTTGCACCCAGAGGATCTGTTCGGATCTTCGCGATGAGTCAGGAAACATCCACCGAAAACCCGGATCGTCGGTAAACGCCGCCGCAAAGAGCGGCGCTACCCATCGCGCATCGCTGTTGTTCCAGGCGTCGATGTTCATCGCCTGTGAACTAGTCGTATTACGGCCGGCCATCCACTCGCATCGGAGCGCCCACCGCATTGAATGCGGATGAGCCTGGCTCGTCTACGTTGCATGCGCTCCTTTATATTCCTTGGTCTTCTTTCTTTGACGGCGTGCTCGACCGAGCCGCCCATGACAGTTGCAAGCCCGGAGCCAGAAGCTCGCGACGACGCCGGTTCAACAAGCGACGCCAGTTCGTCGGACACAAACCCAGCGGATTCGTCGACTTCGCCCGACGCTCGCACGGATGCCATGGTCGAGGCCGCAAAACCCGCTGCATGGGCGTCGGGCAAAGAGGGAGCTTCTTGCAAAGAATCGTGTGCAGCTCTCGGAAAAGCATGTGCCGTCGCGTGCAACGACCACCGCAGTTGTGGAGCTCATGACGGAGTGTCTGGTCCGTATGCTGGGTACGCTTGCTACTACTACGAGAAAAAAAGCGGAGGGACGACCTGGCGCGACAACCTCGGACGCTCGCTGAAATCATGCGATGAAGTGGCGACGTACTCGTGGGAGCACGATGGGAACAAGTACCTGTTGGGAGACCTCGTCGCGAACAGCCCAGTAGGATGTTGTTGCCAATAGGGTCAAGAAGCCGACGCGAGATAGCATCTTAATTGAATCGAAAGTGTTGCGCACACGAACGGGCGGACCCTGCCGCGACCCGCGACGTGAGATCACGGACGCAATCATCCGCGAAATGGCCGCTGCAAACTGCATGGCGGGCTCTGCACCGGTACACGAACACCCGAGAGCAAAGCGCGCCTACGCGAACTTGGCCGTCGCAGCGCGAAGGCCTAGAGCACCGAACACGTAAGTTCACGCGGCGTCTGCCTTCGGCGTGCCCTTAATCTTGTGGGTCGATTTGCGGGGCTTGGTTGCTCGCGACGTGTCCTTCGTCATTCTGCCTCCGGATCGAAAAAACGTTTCAATGGATCTCGTGCACGCGACCACTCGTCTCACTTCAACGCAGACAGGTGGGCGAGCCCCTTCACCAGCGGTATAAGTTGCGCGCCGAGGTGGCGGGTTACTTCTCGCTGTGCGGCCTCCCACCTCTCGTAGGACTTCTCGATCGCTGCAAGACCTCGCGTGGTGACCTTCACAACGCGCGAACGTCGATCCTCGGGATCAATGCACACTTGCACCCATTGGTCGTCGACCAGGCCCGCGAGGTTGCGCGTCAACGTCGTACGGTCGAGTTGGAGATGATCCGCAAGCACCGATATTGGAGTGGGCCCTGCGTTCGCAACGGCCACGAGAAGAAAGAACTGCATGGAGTTGAGGCCGCCGTCCGAGAACGCTTGCTCGTACGCCTGAGTCACGACACGCGCTGTCCTACGCACGCGAGAGAGGATGCAAGTTTGCGCGACACGTTCGATGCGCGGGTCGTTGGCTTTCAATCTGTTCGCTCGTTACGCAACATACCAGGTTGCTGGCCATCCATATTAGGTGTATATACACGTAAATGGAGACAACTCGCAAATGGCACATGCAGAAATCAACGGAGCGAAGCTCTACTATTCAGATGTTGGGACGGGCGCTACGACGCTCTTTTTCGTCCACGGCCTCGCGTTCGATGGACACATGTTCGACCCTCAAATCGAGCACTTCAAGCACCACTATCGGTGCATCTCGCTCGATCTGCGTGGCCACGGTCAGAGCGAGCTCACAGAAGGCGGATACGAGATGGACGCGATGTCGAGCGATGCCGCGAATCTCATCCGCACCTTGGCCTGTGGTCCTTGCCACTTTGTCGGCTGGTCAATCGGCGGATTCATGGGAATGCGTATTGCGATTCGCGAGCCAGAATTAGTCAAGTCGCTCACCCTCATCGGGACGGCTGCAATCGACGGCAGGAAGGAGACCGACTTCGGCTTCAAGCTTGTACCGCCACTCGGTCGTCTGTTCGGAATGGGTGCGATCACGGGGTCACTGATGTCGTCGATGTTTGCGAAGGCCTTTCTGAAAGATCCCGCGCGCGCCGAAATTCGAGAAGAGTGGCGAAAGCGCTTTCGTGCCGGTCGCGGGCTCGGTGTCTCACGCGCAGCAGCAGGCGTGATCGCGCAGAAGCCGATCCAGTCCGAGCTCGGGGGCATCACCGCCCCAACCTTGATGATTCGCGGCGAGTTCGACGGCGTCGTTTCGCTCGCGCACACCGAACGTACGGTCAAGGGCATTTCCGGGGCGCAATTTGTTTCGGTCAAGCGCGCGGGCCACGCCTGCACGATCGAAGAGCCAGAGCAAACCGCGCGCGCCCTAGACACGTTCTTGAAGGCCGTCTCATGAGAGCGATCCGGGTGCGCGAGTTCGGAGCGCCCGAGGTCCTTTGCATCGACGATGCTCACGGGCCCCACCGTGGGTGCGAGGCAAGTGCTCGTCCGCGATCAAAACGCGCACCACGTGCTCAACCATGCAGCGGCCGGCTTTCTCGGCGCGATACCTGCGCTGACAGAAGGACACGGCGTCGACGTGAGCATCGAGTGCGCGGCAGATGTAAACCTGCAGCGCGATCTCGGGATCGTCGCGCAAAATGGGCGCGTCGTGGACGCGGGCAACCGAGCCGAGACGCACGTCAATCCCAGCGCCGCGATGGCGCGCGACGCGGTGATCACGCCGTTCTTGCTCGCCAACGCGAGCGCCGACGATCTCGCGAATACGTACGGCGCGTTAGCAGCTCTCTTCAAAGGCGGAACGCTCCGTCCGACCGTTGGCAGCGAGTTGCCCCTCGATCAAGCCGCACGCGCACACCGCGACGTGTTGCAATCAAAGGCCCAAGGAAAGATCGGTCTCACGCCCTCGTGCGCTGCAAATTCGCTACCTGTTTGCCCGCTTCGTAGGTACCGCTCCACTCGCCCTTTCCACACTGTCGGCGTCGTGCTCATCGCCCTGTACCTTATGGGGCGTTGGCGCGCTTCGTGGCAAAAAAATCGCGGAACGTTACGATGGCGATGGAGTCGACGATTCGCCTGGACTCAAACGCCCTGTTGCGTTTTGGAAGATCTTCAACGAACCGGAGAGTACGGATTGCGGAGGATATCGGAACAACCCGTCGGGCTTTGTAACGCTCATGAGCAGCGCACGCCAGGCTGTATTGGCGAGCTGTTCGACGTGCAAGGTGCTCAATGACGGAGCGGCGATTCCGTTTTGGAAACTACTCCGGGGAGCACGTTCTGGTCGGAGTTTGTAAAGGTAGGCGGAGCCGACACGGTGGATGTCATCGCAGCGCACTACAATCAAGGGAAGAATCAACCCAATGAGGATGAGTCCCTCGAGACGCAGATCGCAACCATTCGTTCGCTACTCGGCATGAGCAAGCCGGTGTGGATGACGGAATTTGGGGTAATGGTTCGGGATCCCGAACGACCGACGCCCGCACCCTCGGACGCTGGGCCCGTTTTCTTGCAGCGGACAGAAGCGGAAGCGGCTCCGTGGTATTTTCGCCGATACGTAGTAGGGCTCGCGGCCGGAGCGATGCGCTTCTTCAGCGATACCCAGACCTTCTTTGCATCGAAAGTCTATTGGACGTTTTGGATCAATCGCTTCGTGGAGAGCGCTCTCGGCACGTTCACCAACGCGAAGAAAATCGCTCCGGAACAGTTTCAATTCACGGTTGGGGGAAAACCTGTTTACGCGTTGTGGTCAGGAGTGCCCCGAACTCGCCGGCAAGGTTCGCGCAACCGATTTGTATGGACGCTCGAGCGGTATCGACACAACGGCGCTTTCGCCGACGAATGCACCCCCGTATTGGCAACACCTGAATGACCTCCCACGGGTGCGCTGCGGAAGCGCTGCGTCGACTACCACCACTCCACCACTTTTCTCTTTCCATTCAACACGTCCCAAGTTCTATAGACGGGCGTAAAACCCTCGACTGAACACGCCATCCGGCGCGAGCACATGCCGGCGCATTTTTGATCACTTGTCGCAAACAGGAGCAAAAATGGCGGACCCGGCACTAACACCCATGGGCGATATCGCTACCTTTACTCCTGTAAGTCAGCCACCAGGAGGATCCCAATGGTTCAAGTTGGTCTAGTTGTTCGCATTGTCGCCAAACACGGCCGCGGTGGCGAGGTAGCGGAGTTTCTGAAGTCGGCAACGCCCCTCGCGCAAGCCGAAGAGTTCACCCCAGCGTGGTTCGCGTATCGAGCGGACGAAAACACCTTCTACATCACCGACGTGTTTGCGAACGAAGCCAATCGGAAGCGTCATATCGATGGTCCTATCGCCGCCGCGCTGATGGCGAAAGCACCCGAGCTTTTCGCGCAACCGCCGGAGATCATTCCGGTGAATGTGCTCGGCGCCAAGTTGTAGTGCACAGATTTGCCGCGCGCTCCCCGTGGGTCGCCTCTGTCGTTTGGCAGTCGCCACCCACAGGTCACGTCACGATTCGTCGCATTCATGTTCATCACGATTCAGGCAATGTGGGTCGCACATCCCCTCAGCAAAGGACCTTAGGAAATGAGTAACGAAGTACAGGTGAGTAACGAAGTACGGGACCGGTTCGCCCGGGTGAACCAACGGGACCTCCACTATGTTGACGAGGGCACTGGCCAGCCGCTTGTTCTCGTGCACGGATGGGGTTTTGACCTCACGTGCTGGCGTCCGATGATCGATCGCTTGGCGACTCGCTACCGCGTCATCGCCGTCGATGTCCGTGGCCACGGGCGATCGCAGCCGGCCGATTCGGCTTACACGCTGAAAGACTTAGCTTTGGATCTCTCTGAGCTGCTCACGCAGCTCAATCTACCCGAACCGCCGGTGCTGATCGGTCATTCACTGGGCGGATCGATCGTGCAGCAGTTCGCTGCGGAGCATCCAAACGCTGCGCGCGCGATCATCATCATGGACTCAGATCTCAATGCGTCGGTTGCTAAGCGTTTAATCATGAGCAGCACAAACAGGATCTTCGCCTGGGTAATGCGCCTGGCCGCTGTTATTCTCGGGCCAAAGCGTTCACTCCGGCTCTACCCACCGCTTCTCAACATCGCCACGTATAGCGGCGGCTGGCGCAAGGCCCACCCGGAACTCCTGAAGGACGCCGCCGACCGGTTCCTGGATAATCGCGTGAAGGATCTAGTCTGGAGCTTGGTTGCTTGGGCATCCCGCCCCGATCTCACCGAGAACCTAGCAGCCGTTTCGTGCCCAGCATTGCTCATCCGCGGCTCGAAAGATCTCATGATCACCGATGCAAGCATGCAAGCGTTGTCGCGCGCGTTCCCGCGTTCCCAGCTCTTGGTCGTCGAAGATTCGGGGCACGCGATCCTCTCGGAGCAACCCGACATCGTCGTCGGCATGATCGACTCTTTCCTTCAACAGCCCGACGCAAACGCCGAACGAGATTCAGCGGTTCGAGACCACAGCGATTCGCAACGAAGGTCGTTGTCCGGGCTTTCGACCTCGACGACAGTGACTTCCTCGTTGCTCACCAACTGATGAATTCGGAAGCTTTGATGTCCATCACTCAGCGCGTTGTCGCCTTCGCCCGGAAAGTGGTTGCGTGGCCCAATCGGCGTCCTTGGTTGCAGTTCTTGTCGGATCGGCTCATGCGCTCGATGGCGCGAGTCGCCATGCGCCGCGCCGGTGCAAAACCCGCCCAAGACCTCGAAGGCCTCTTCGAACAGTGGCAACGCTCGTCGCCCGCGCTTGCCGACTACCGACTCAAACAAATTGAGGGTGACACCGTCTACGCCGAAATCCACTCGCAATGCGCCCTGCGCGGTTCTGGCGACGTCGGCGCGTGCTACCGCATGATGGAATACGACCGAGAAATCATGCGAAAGGTCGGCGGCCAATTGGTCGTCCTCCCATCCCAAGCCAGCCCAGGACGAACTTTTTGCCAAGTCGTCCTGCGAAACGCGAGCGCATCCATGGCCGACTTAACACCTGCGCACAAACGAGAAGCTTGTTCTCGATAAACGTCGTGATGAAGACGTCTCCTTCACCGAAGCTGCACCGTGCCCCACGCACATCGTGCAGAGAGATTGCATGCGACGCCGTCGGGCGCGAAGGTCACCGTGGGGACAGCTGTCACTAGAGCACCGAACACGTAAGTTCACGCGGCGTCCGCCAGGTGCGGTCGATCGAGCGTGATGAGATTTTCAACGGCGCAGGTTCGTCGTAGGTCGAGGACGTTCTTTCGGACACCGATGT
>JAHFDX010000528.1 GCA_023248785.1 Myxococcales bacterium | reverse complement strand
CGCCTCATCTTCGCGAACGAATGCAGGGTCTTCAACTCGCTCTTCATGAAACACCTGGGCCCCACGCTCGACAAGCCGTACCAGCACAAGAATGAGTGCGCCAATAGCGATTCATGGGTCAACGGAGGTCCCGCACAATCAGCCGACCCGTTCCGAATTCTCGGTTCCATGGGAGGAGCAAGAAAGATCGAGATGGAAGCCGGGGAAACCCATCATTTCCAGCTCGCCGGCGCGTACAAGAGCTTCAACCTGAAGCTCAGCGGATCGGTCTCGGCGCTCGGTTCGTACTCGAAGGACGCCACGGGATTCACGTACCAGGCACCCTCCACGGTCGCGGACACAGGCGACGTTGTCATCACGGCAAGCAATACCGATCTTGAGCAGTCCGTCGCCCGCGTACGGCTGACGGCAAAGCCCGAAATTGTGCCTGCAGTCTCCCTCGTCGTAGCGGGCGGAAGTGTCCCGTTCGTGATGCACGGCTCATCGCGCAAAGTCACCTGGAAGGTGGTCAAGGGCCGAGGCAAGTTCGGCGACGAGGCAATTCTCAAGAAGTTGAACGACAAGGTGAAGGAAGTGGAGACCGAGCTCCACAAGCCAGCGAAGCATAACGACTCTGGATTTATGGGCATGGGCAATATCGGCGAAATGGCAATTGATATACTCAAGAAGCAACAACTCTCTGTGCAAATCATGTTCCTCAACCGCGAGATTGCCGCAGAAGAGGCGACGTACCACGCACCCGAGGACGTGAAACCGGACGAGCCGAAGGTCGAGATCACCGCGGAGTGGGGCACCACGAAAGAAGGCGCTGCACGCACCTTCACGGCGTCGTTCGAGCTCGTGGCGAAGAATCCGGAATCCGAAAAGGAGCTCAAGAAAGCTCTCGACTCAAACGCGGATCTCCAAACTGCACTGAAGCAAGCAGACGCCATTGACAAGGCCAGCGATGAAGCCCGCAAGACGGGCACACGCGTCGACTGGGACGCAACAAGACTTGCAACCCTTCGAACCGGTTTCCAAACGGCGCGCAAGGTTCAGGACGCGTCGCTCGTCGATGCAAGCACCCAAAACCGATTCGGTACGTTCACGTACAAGCCGGTTTACAACGCCCGCATGTTCGAAGGTCGGGGCCTGAACATTAATGACGGGCCGGGCATGGGCCCAGGCGGCAAGCCCGGGATGCAGCCGAGGCCCAACCGCCTGCCGTAGTCCTCTGCCTGGTCCTTTGGCAGCGCAATCTCTCCTCTCCTCTGAATGCTCTCCCCTCCATCCGCACACAATGCAGCCACGCCTCGGTGAAACTCGCATACTCTTGCGAGCCAAGCCGGAGGGTGGCTTTTGGAGGTTAGTTCCCAATGAAACGTCGATGGGGAGCGTTGTTCCTCGGATTCTTATTTCCCGCGGCCACACTCGCTCAGGCTGATTCTTGGCCTCTTCTTCGACATGATGCGCAGAGGACGGGAGCCTCTTCGGGTCGTGTTCCGCTCTCGAAGGGCACGGTCGCCTGGCGACAATTTTTGGGAGCGAGCGTGGGGGAAAGTTCGCTGCGCCTTGATCCAAAGCAGTCGAGCCACGCGTACGTCGTCAACGGTGGGAGCATTTCGGCGCGCAACGTGCTCACACAACAGGAGTACTGGCGCACGGCCACGCTCGGGATCGAGCGCCTTTCGGGGGCTGCCGATCTAAACGGCGACGGCACCACGGAAGTTGTCGGCATGACTCCTTCGCGAGCCATCGTGCTCGACGGCGCCACCGGCAAGGTGTTGTGGCAATCGCCGCTTGGAACCTTCGAAGTGCTCTACAGCGTCCAAGTGGCCGATGTAAACCACGACGGCCTTGGCGACGTTCTGCTTGACGAATGTGGATCGTGCTCACGCGTCGGAACGGCAATTGGCGGAGCGTACTCGTTCAAAAATAGCATTACCAATCCAACCGAACTCTGGACCATCAGCCGAGCTGGTCAAACCAAGAATCCGTCGAACGCGGGAACCGACTCGCTCGTCGATCTCGACGGAGATGGCGAGGGCGAACTCGTTCTGAGCTTCACCGATGAAATACGCATCTATCGATCGCGCGACGGTGTAAAGCTCGCCACGCTTTCGGTACCCGGATCAATGGGCATGCCCTTCGTCAATTCGTTTGCGACCTCCGCGCAACTCGACGGCACCGGTGCGCGTGAACTTGTCGTGTTCCAAGCCTACGGAACAGCGACGGGAACAGAAGGCCCTCGCTCGGTCACAGCATTTTCGGTCAACCTGAGCGCGGGGACCAGCAGCATGTTGTGGCGCGCAACGGTGCCCGATAATGGGAGCGTCTCCCTCTCCGGCGACATGGTGACCGATGTGGATGGCGACGGGAACGACGAAATCGTTTGGCCTCTCGTTACCGATGGCGTGTGGAAAACGCGCGTGCTCGATGGCAAAACGGGGGACATCCGGCAGGACATTTCGGAGACGCGGTTCTTCGGCGCTGCAGACGTTGATGACAAGCCTGGAACAGAGCTCGCGCTTCTTACGAAGCAGGGAATCGCTCTTTATGCCAAGAGCGGCTCTTCGCTCGTCGCCCTCACCACTCCTTTACCGAACTACCACTTTCTCACCGCAACCAGCGATACGCCGACTACCCTCGCTCATCCCTACTTCACGCGAAACTTAGCCCGCAGCGGCAAGAGTTTTGTGATTGGCGTTCCCGTTCTCAGTTCTGCGTACGACACGCTTGCTGGGGCGTCTGGATTTAGCGAGGTAGCGCTGGCAACCTTGAGCAGTGGATCCATCGTGGTTGGACCAAAATACAAGCCTACGCGTGGACGTATTTCGAGCGTCTTTCAGCCTGGGCAGCTCACTCGCCCCTATGAACAGTTCGCATTTGGCACGACGGCCGGCACATTTGACGTACTCGATTCCGCGTTCGTCGTTACCAACGGAGCGACCTCGCAAGGCACAGAGCCCCATGGCGCTTACGTTGGGGGCAATTCGCTTGTGTACGGTTACGTCACATCGTCCGACGCGACAGGACCCTTTGTGGTTGCGCCGTCGATTGTTGATGGGCTGGTCGTAACTGATGCGCGCGATGCTTCGCAAGTAGTGCCCCCGAAGGTGCGTTGGAGCGCGCCGGAATCGCTACCGTCAGTGATCGATTTTGGAGGCGCCCTCGGACGCGCCGTTATGACCGTTGCAGGTTCCGACGTGGTCGCGCGCAGTCCTATTGACGGATCCGTGTTGCGACGTGTCACCGTGGGCGGAAGCATCTTTCGAAACCACGAGAACCTCCTTCCCCTTCGCACGTCCACTGGGACTCTTGTGGCGTGGGACACTGAACCGAGCGTTGGCACCATCATTCAAGTTGGCATCGATATCAATCAATCGAAAATCGCCTTCACGCCAAGTGCACTTCCCTACGGCGGCTACTTCGGGTCATCTATTGCCGATCTGGATGGTGACGGTACGGA
>JAHFDX010000031.1:7216-13818 GCA_023248785.1 Myxococcales bacterium | reverse complement strand
TACTAAAGTACCTCACCCGCGAGGAGCCATCGTGTACAGGACCATTCTATTCGTTCACTCGTTGCTTCGTTGGTTGGTGTTGATTTCAGGCGCGTGGAATCTGCTTGCTGGGTTGGCTGGTGTCGCCTCGAAGCGCCCCTACGTGAAGGCCGATCGCGTCGCTGGGCTCGCGTTCATGATCACAATCGATGTGCAGTTTTTGCTCGGTCTTGCGCTTTACGTGGCGCTCAGTCCACTAACAACACTCACAATCTTTCCTCACTTCGGCGCTGCGATGAAGGATCGCGTCCTGCGTTTTTGGGCGGTTGAACACGTCACCCTGATGGTCCTTGCGCTGACCGCCGCGCATGTCGGCAACGTGCTCGTGAAGCGCGCAAGCGATCCGTTACTCAAGCATCGGCGTTCGTTTTTGTGGACACTCCTTGCGCTGATTCTCTTGGGTGCGGGCATTCCGTGGCAGATCTTGCCCTATGGCCGCGCATTATTTCCATGGTGAGAGGCCCCGATAACGCGGCGCGTTATTTTCGAACATTCCATTGCTCGCCACAGTCCGACACCGATATTTCTTGTACCGGCGCGTGGGCAATGACATCGACTGGCAAGCGGATCCTTTGCAGAGGTAGACGATGCGTTGGTGCTGGTGTCTTGGTTGGGCGCTTGGGTTTGCTTCGCTCCATGGATGTGCGGGCGAATTCGACACGACGCGAAAAACGCCGGCTCGCGGCTCGCTCGGGCGAGAGATGTACACGCTCGTGTGCGACCGCGTCGGCGCGCAGTCATTGCCCGAGGACATCACCGGTGCATCCTTTCACTCGGTTTGCCACGCCAACGAAAACGGAGAGTTTGCAACCAGCGTAGACCCAAGCCACCTTCCAGGAATCGAACCGGAACCGGATCGAACGGGTCGCATCGTCAGTATCGAGGAACAATCCGCGCGCCGCGAATACCACACTCACCGGATCGAACGGCTTGCCGCACATAGGGAGGGATTGATCCAAGCCTTCGACGGCATCTTCCAGGATGCCAAGATTCCAATCAAGAACCTCGCCAACGAAAACCCGACCGCATCGTGCACAGAGGTTAGCCAGCGTTCCATTCAACTGGAAATGGCCGACGTTCTAAGTCGCCTCACACGCCTCTACAACGACGGTACCATTCCCGAGACGACGCGAGCCACAGCACGCGTTCTTCTCGACGTTCTTGTCGATCAGGATGCGCAAACGGCACTCGCGCGCGTCGAGAACCGGAAGGGATATAGGCCTCCCGCTCTCTCAACGAGCCTCGCGCGTCCTCTTCTCTCTTATCCGCACGTGCTCGATCTAATGAACGCACTTCTACGTGCAGTTGCGAGCGACTCCGATCCTCTTGCACCCGATGCTCCGCGCGACAACATGGGGCAACGCGTCGCCGTACCTGGAAATGCGCAGCCGGCCTTTCAGCGCCTACTCACCTCCTTGCACGAGTATCAACGCGAGCAGAAACCAGGGCCAGCGAGAACCACCCTCACCGAATCTTCCTCGATACACTCGGTGTTCAACCTGCCCTCACGGCCTCGCGAAACGGACGAACTCGTTAAGGGTATCCTGCTTTACGAGCACGATTCATTCGCTGCAACCCCTCTACCCGCAGATCGAAGGTTTTTGGCAAAGCGCGATACGCGAGGAACTGCTGCGGTGGCACAGGGCAATGTCCCCATTCCAACGCCGTTCGTTGACGCGGATCACGACGGATTGGCCGACATGGATACCCTCGGGCAGTTTGTAACGAGCGACGGAATCGCTGCGCCGTCTCCGTTTCCCTTCTTGTACTCTCGGCAGACCACCCGCGATGAATATGGCCGCGCACTCAGGGCCGACGGCAAGCCGGTATTCGAGACGGTGGACATCAGTAAAACGTATCTGTCCGAATTACGAAATAACCTGCGCACGCTTGTTGAACCCACCAAAGAGAATGACGTTCTCATGAAGGTGTTTGCGGGACTACCGATCGTATTCGGGCCTCGCGCCGCTTCGCCGACTGTCCGCGAGTATCCAGCCGACCCTACCTTGCTCGACGACTACGTAAGGAGGTTCGGCGAGCCACCCCCAATAAACCTTGGTTCTACCCCCAACAAGGTGACGTATACGCCGTTCGACGTAAACCGATCACCCATTGTTGCGATTGCACACGCCGTCGGACAACTCGTAGCGCGACCCGAGTTTTATGACGTTCTGCAAGCCATTCGCGTCTTGTTGCGCGAGCATCCGAAAGACTTTGCGCGCCTTGTCCGCGTTGGCTTTGATGTAAAGCGTATTGCGGACGCGCATCCTGAAGCACAAATTCCAAAAAACTCGATGTTCTGGGATGACCTTTTAGACATCGTCGTCAGAATAGCCCAAGTTCCCAAGAGCAGCGGCACGGGTCGGGGCATGATCGAAGACATCGTTCTCGCCTTTGCCCAAGATCGGACCGTCGGCCTCCAAAGTACTTTCGCCGCGTACGCTGAGTTTCGAGATCAGCTCACCTACAACCGTCAAGCGATCGCCCCCGCTTCGAAACCAGATATCAATGGTCCGCTTTGGAATGCGACGACGGGCTCGGTTGCGCCTCTGAAGACCCCCGTCGATCGTTCACAACCGGACGTAGGCGACAATCGAAGCGCCCTCCAACGCTTCCTTCAGCTCCTTCACGATGCGAACGGTCTTTCGATCTGCACCAAAGATCAGGCCATTGCCAACATTCGCATCAAGTGGAATGGCATCCCGGTGAGTCTGAAATACCCCAGCGACCGACTCATCGCGGTTCCCGCGTGCGCGCTCGTTGGCGGAACGATTCCTCCCGCGGCAATGCGACGATGCGGAATGATCCGATTCGACAACGTGGCAGAGATGATTGTCGACGTCGCCCTCAACCGCGCATCGTTTGACATTCGCGATGACTGTCTTCGCAAGCTGATGGACTCGCCTCTCACAAGCTTGGTCGGTGGTGTCGATGCCCTTCTCGAAGATGCCTCTGGCATCAAAGGCATGTCGACACATCCAACCGTCGCGGGCATTAGCCGCATGATGTATTTCGATACAGCTTTTCAGGGCTTCATCGATGTGCCGAGCCATTCCGGAGATCCGACTCCCGACTACAAACAGAAGCCGAAGGAGTTTCTTGAAGGTGTGATTGAACCAGTGCCGACCATGGTTTGCGACTTGACGCCATTCAAAGATCCTAGCGATGGCAAGGTGCTCCCGTTGCGTCGCTGCAGCAATTTCTCCGACACGATGCGAGGGCGTGATACGAACGCCCTGTTTCCGGTCGAGCAAAACGACTTCATGACCAACATCAAGCCGTTGGCAGAAGCGTTCGGAAACTACAAGCCAGGAAATGCACTGTTCGTAGAACTGTTCGACAAACTGCATGTTCACTGGGGCTCATCGCAGCAGACTCCAGACATTTGCGACCCTACGTTACCTCACGACAATGCGCGCTGGTGTCCAGGCGACGGTGCGGTGACGTACGAGCCGCTTATTGTCGACGTACTTCGGAACACCGATCTCCTCGCGTCGTTGCAGAGGCTCGTTTCTGTACTTCTCGAGACAAAGGTCCCCCATTGCGAAAAGTTCGACTCCACTTCGGGGCTGTGTACCAAGTCGACGCTCAAAGATGGCGTTTCGATTTTGGGTGATGCGGTCCGTGCGCTTGTGGACCCAACCTTGAACGCCGGCCTTACCGATCACCTCGGCAATCGTGAAGCAAAGCGTAACGACCAAACCACAATTCCTCAGGTCACTCCGCTCTACCTCATGATCGATTCCCTGAAACTGGTCGACACGTTGTTTGAAGAAACTTCTGACGGCGAGGCTCGGCGAAAAGAATGGCGGAAAGCCCGATCGCAGCTCGTGGATGTTCTATTTTCGACCACAGGTCAGGGCTCGGAAACCGACTTTTCCAATCCCAGCGTGCCAGAAATCTTGGCTCGTCTTGTTGACCTTCTCGGTTCGCAATTACTCGCCCGCTGTCCTGATCGAACGACTTCAACGTGCGCGTGGGCAACCGGATTGCAAGACGGCATACGCGACACGCTAAAAGGCCCCGTAGCGCCAGCAATCATCGAATTGCTGGACGCATTTCAGCAAAATCCCGACGTTCGCGCAGAGGTTGGGCGCGCACTCACGTACCTCTTAGGTAGTTTGGAGAACGATGCTGCCGCGACAACACTCAGCACCGTCGCGGAATTGATCCAGTCGACCGGCGATCCAACGATCGTGCCATCAATCACACGCGGACTCGCCAACGTCACAGGGACGCGCATCTTCGACGACCATGGTCGAGTGGTGCGCACGTCCCTCGCCGATGCAATTGCGGAGCTGCTGTCTCGCTTGACAGCCAGGGGTCACGACACAAGCGGGAACCGAATTTGCGCGAACGAGATTGACCCCAACGCGGCGCTCGCAAAATTCTTCGAACGGCTAGTCACTCCAACCCTCTCGGACACCCGCACTCCACTCGACGTTTTCATCGAGGCACTTTCCGACGTAAACAGAGCCGACCCTCGGTCGTCCGCAAAATTTGAAGGCCCTGATTATGGCAATGTAAGCAAAGAGCTCAGCGAGTTCTTTCTCGACAAGGGGCGCGGACTCGAGCAGGTTTACACGGTCGTAAAGCAGGCCACGCAATAGCAAGGACCTCTGTGAAACGCCTACTTATCCTTGCGCTTGCAGCAAATTGCGCAATATGTGTTACAAATAATGCGCATGCCGCCGGGTTCTATTTCTCTGATCGTGGCGTTCGCCCAATGGGCCGTGCCGGAGCATTCGTGGCCGGCGCCGACGACCTTCATTCGATTTGGTACAACCCCGCAGGCCTAAGCGAAGCCGGCACCGGCCTGTTGCTCGACTTCGCGTGGCTACGCTTCGGAATCGACTACTCGCGCGAGCTGCGCGTTCTTGACGCTGACGGAACGTACAAGCAATTTCGCGAGCAGACTGTAAGCGGACGCTCACCGATTTTGCCCCTTCCAACCATCGCAGGCAGCTACCAATTCGGCAAAGAGAAGCAGTGGACCGTAGCGGGCGGCTTTTTCGCACCCTATGTCGCGCTCGCGAGCTTCGATTCAACGGTCAACGGGCAACCTTCTCCCGCGCGATACATGGTTGGCACGTTCGATGGCTCGGCCCTTGGAAACTTCGGAACGTGGGTTGCCTACAAACCAGTTAAGCAGTTGAGCGTCGGGCTTGGCGTTCAAGCGTTGGCGGGCATGATTCAGACCGATGTAACATTCACCGCGAGCCCGCAAGATCGACTCCTTGGGGCGCCAGAACAACCCGAATTCGACGCCAACGCTCGTGCAAAGGTTGGCCCATTCTTCGCGCCATCTGCGAACGTCGGCATCACCATCATTCCGAGCGTGTGGATGCGAATCGGCCTCAGCGCACAATTGCCAACGTTCATCGATACGGCGGCGACCGTGCAGATGCGCATGCCTACGTCGGCCATCTTCGACTCCGCAAAGCAAGTTGGCGATCAAGCACACATTCGCATGCAGTTTCCTGCAATTATGCGATTCGGGATTGAGGTCCGTCCGTCCGACGATATTCGCTTCGAGCTCGCATACGTCCGCGAGTTCTGGTCGATTCACAAGACGATTGAAATTGAAAACACGGGAATGCGAATTAACGGAGTCGTCGGTATGCCGCCGGAGGCAAAGATCCCTAACCTCAGCATGGCGCGGGAGTACGAAGACGCGCATTCGATCCGCGCCGGCGGCGAACTTCGCTCAACGATTGGCGGGTACAAGATAACCATACGCGCGGGCGCCAGTTACGAACAAAGCGCCATCCCGACGCCCTACCTTTCCCTCAACGCGCTCGACTTCGAGAAGGTGATGCTCACCGTCGGTGGCACCCTCTACGTGGGAAAACACTGGGCGTTGGACGCCGTATACGCCCACATGTTCACAAGCAGCGTGTACGTGCCACCCGCGGAGGCCAAAATCCCGCGCCTTAATCCGCTCAAAGGTAACGCTGAGAACGAACCTGTTAACGGCGGACAATACGATTCCACCGCAGACCTTCTAGGTGTCGGCGTCCGTTATTCTTTTTAGGTGTCTGCTATTCCGTCGGCCTACCGACCCACCGAGTCGTTGAATCACTCTGGCTCGACGAGCTCAATCAGCACACCCCCCGTTGCATGCGGATGAACGAACGCTACCTTATGACCGCGCGCACCCATGCGCGGAACCTCATCGATCAACTTCACGCCCAGCACTTTGAGCGCAGCCAATGCGTCTTCAATGCCCTCAACTTCGAGGGCAATGTGATGGATCCCGGGACCGCGTTTCTCGAGGAATTTCTCCAGGCCCGCGTTGCCCTTCGGAGCGATGAGCTCAATGTTCGAATCGCCAACGGGAAGTAGACACGCGTCTGTTTTTTGAGACGCAACTACTTCACGCGAACCATCTTCCAGTCCAAAGAGATCGCGGTATCGCGGCAGCGCTTCGTCGATGTCGCTCACGCAAATCGCTACATGATCGATCTTCTTTATCTTAATCACTACTCGTTCCCTTCACGTGCACGCTCGAGCGTCATCGCATCGAGGCGACCTGCCTCCACTGCTCGTTCGAGCGTAACTCG
>JAHFDX010000031.1:0-7206 GCA_023248785.1 Myxococcales bacterium | reverse complement strand
GACCGCTCCGACTCCTTCTCGCAGAGAGCGCGCATACGCCGCAACAAGTCGCACGGATTTCCCAAGCTGCGCAAGAGCCCCGTCGAACACCTCTAACGCCACCGGGACTTGCGCCGGAATTCCGACCCACTTGCCAACCATGCCGAGCTCCCTTGCATGCGTCGCATCGCGAAGACACTCATCGAGAGCGCGCTGCCTTTGCTCTGGCGACTTATCCCGCGTGGGATAGTTGAGCGTCATCTCTGCAATGGCCGCGATATCCATGCTCGCCGCAGCCTTAACAATTCGCATGCGCGCCGAGTCTACAAGTGGATGATCGAATCGGTAGGGGACATGCGCCATACGAAGCGAGCTCCAGTAGTCATACGCGCCGAATACGAGCGACACGAGGCGTGGTGTCAGTCGGGTTATCTCGAACGCGGCTTCTTCAGCCTCTACACTCTCGATGAGAAGTGAAAGCGCGTAAGAACCTTCTTCCATTCCCGCCGCGTGTTCGGACTCTCGGAGCACATCGTCAAGATCCTTAACTTCTTGCAAGCTCTCCACTTTAGGGAAGATCAGTCCGTCCAACTGATCAGCGCACTCCTTGATGACGAACCGCACATCTTCAAACAACGGGTCCAACCCAGCACCTCGAGGCCGGAAAAACCGAAGCTTTTGACCCCACTGCAGCTCTTTGAACGCCCAACAAACGTTCGTTCGACCCGCGCTGATCACCTCTGGCGTTGCATGTGCAATCGCGTCCTCCAAGTCGAGCATCACAAGAGGCGCGTCTGTTCTTGTGACGGCGCCTTCAATATACCGACGATTTGTTGCCGGAACCGTAAGATGCGCTGACTGCCGAGCGTATCGAGATGCGGTAACTTTGGACCCACGCCGAAAAGGACGCATGATTCATTCCTTGATACCCTGCCCACGAAAGGTAGCTCCGATGAAACGTTCCGCGGCTCTTTTGATTTCTTTGTTCGCAGCCCCAGCGCTCGGCTGCGCGCATCTGTCGCCTCCATTCGACAAGATGACCGAATCTCAGATGACGCTCTACAAACTCCAAAACTACGAACCCCCCGCAACCGCACAGCCGCAAACAACGCCTGGGGTTCCAAACTTCCTTCCCCCACAGCTCCAGCAATGGGCCGAGCAAGCGCAAAAAATGCTGCCGCCGGGCCTTATCCCGCCTGGGCTCATTCCCGGCACCGGTCCGGCACAACCCGGCACTGATGGCGCAGCCTGTGCAGCAAATCCAACGACGGTTACCGCACAGTGTTTTCACGGATATCGAATTCTTGGGTACCAACAGGTCGCAGATCCATCGTTACGCAAGGAGCTCGCGCAACTCTTCGGGACCGAAGGCAACTTCAATGATCGTCATGATACCTGTCCTGCGCTCTACCCCGAATTCGGGGTGACGATGGCACAGCCAGAGAACCCGATGGCGCCGGCCAACGTGCTTGTTTCGATGTCATGCCAGCGCGTCCAAGCGTTCAATTTCCAGTGGCCATACGCAAAGGATGGGCTCAAGGACGAAACCATCAAGAAATTTGCGAGCATCCTCACACACGCGTTCGGTCAAACGAACTAACGTCCACTTTTCCGACGATTCCCGAAATTTAGACGAAGTCGGTTACGCTCGAAGCCATCATGCTTCGACGCCAACTGGAACGCCTTTACGAGCGTCTATTCGGTCATATCGACGTAGACTCGCGTTGGATTGAGGCGGTCCGTGACGCGAGTTCGCGTGGGCAAGTTGTGTACGTGCTTCGCTCGAGTTCGCTCATTGATTTGTTTGCGCTCGACTACGTGACGAGCCGCTACGACCTGCCGCGGGTAGGCTTCGCAAATCAAGTCGCGCCGTGGATTTTCGAAGCTCGATCAGGGCTCGCGCGCGCATTTCTTCGGACACAGACATGGCACGGAACCCCAAGCGATCTGCGCGACGCGCTGCGGTCGGGGAAAGGGGCGATCCTCTTTCTGAAACGCCCTGGATCCATTCTCGAAGGCGCCGAGCGCGGAAAACTCGATTCAGAACCGTTCATCGATGAACTCCTGTCCCTTGACGCACAGATCCAAAGACCGATTCTGCTCGTGCCTCAGGTCTTTGTGTGGACGCGGCATCCGGATAGCGCGGAGATATCAGCCGTAGACTGGCTACTCGGCCCCCGAGAGTGGCCCGGATATTTGCGCGCGATCAGTCAGTACATCGCAAGCTATGGGAACGTCGTGATGAGAAGTGGTGAACCGCTCGACGTGCGCGCCTTTGTCGCCGCTGAGGGCAAGAACAACGACGGAACGCGCGTCGATCGCGAACAACTCATCACCCGGCTTAGCGCCATCCTCCTGCAGCGCATCGAACGCGAACGAAAATCGATCACCGGTCCCACACGCAAGACCGCAGATCAATTTCATGAGGATATTTTACGCTCGCCAAAACTGCAGAGCCTCATCCAAGAGCTAGCCGGAGAGGGGCGACGTGAACGGATGGTTCTCACGGCAAAGGCGCTCACCATGCTCCGCGAGATGGAAGCGTCCGTCGACATGAACGCCATCGCAGCGATGGGGCGCGCCTTCGAGACAATCACGTCGCACATGTACGAGGCGATGGAAGTCGACCATGAGGGACTCGAACGCCTTCGCGAAATTTCGAAGACCGGAACGCTTGTGCTCTTGCCGAGCCACAAATCGCACCTCGATTACATGGTGATCGCGTACGTGTGTCTGAGGCACAACTTTCCAATTCCTGTCGCCGCCGCAGGCGAGAATCTGAATTTCTTTCCAATTGGACCCATCTTTCGCCGCGCGGGCGCATTTTTCATTCGTCGCAAGTTCACAGGTGATCGCCTCTATGTTGCGGTCGTCGACGCCTACATGCAGCGTTTGTTGCAAGATGGCTTTTCCATTGAATTCTACCTCGAAGGGGGTCGCTCGCGGACGGGCAAACTCCTTGCACCGAAATTCGGTCTGCTGTCGATGGTGGTCGACGCCGCATTGTCGAGCTCACGAAAAGTGTACTTCTGTCCGATCAGTATTGGATACGAGCGATTCGTCGAGGAAAAGAGCTTTGTGCGAGAGCTCACCGGGGGGGAGAAACGGAAGGAGGACGTGCGCGGGGTGATGTCGACCTTTGCACTCATGATGGGCCGTTATGGACGGCTCAACATTCAGTTCGGCGAACCGCTTACGCTGGACCAAATTGCGGGCGAACTCGACCACCAAATCAAAGACACCATTTCAGCCGAAGAGAAGCGGTCCGTCGTCACGCGACTGGGCTTTCGGGTAATGAATGAGATCAATCACGTCACAGCGGTAACACCTGGCGCGCTCGTGGCATGCGCGCTTCTGGCCCATCAAGCACGCGGGATCGCGCACGAACAGTTTGTTGCATTATGTACTCACTTGGCCGACGTTCTCAGAACCCGCGGCGCGCGCTTCGTACCGTCACTTGCTTCGAGCACCGACCCGAGCGGCTTGCGCCCAGCGGCACTTCGCGAAGCGCTCGAGCTATTTCTACGAGCCGGGCACGTTGAAGCACACCGTCCAGGATCACCCGAGGGCTCAGCCGAACGACGCGTGTTATCGGATGACTCCATCTACATCGTTCGTCCAGACGCGCGTCTCGTACTCGATCTGTCCAAAAACATTGTCCTGCACTTCTTCGTAGCGCGGGCGCTGATCGCGACGAGCGTTCTCGCGGCATCTACATTCCCAGTTTCGGAGGATGCCCTGCGCGATCGCGTGAGAAATCTGTCGCGCCTTTTCAAGTTCGAATTCAGCTTCCGGGTTGGCGTCCCCTTCGACAACATTTTCGACGACGAGCTTTCTCAAATGGTTCAAGACGGAGTTATCGAGCACAAAGCCGCCGGCGTCGCCCCCGCGGGACCAGCCGCACTCAAGAGAGTTCTACTCTATGCGAATCTGGTGCGTAACTTCATCGAAGGGTACCGGATTGCAGCGCGCAATTTGTCGACGATGTTACGGTCGTCGCAAACGTCGAAGGAGTTTCTCAAGCGCAGCATGGCTCTTGGAGAGCGCATGTTCTTGGCGGGTGAAATTACTTGTCGTGAATCGGTTAGCAAGCCGCTGTTCGAGAGTGCCCTTCAAGTGTTTGTCGATCAGGGTTATGTGGAGCGCGAGCACGATGGGAAACTGCAACTAACCGCCACGTACGCCACTGCCGAAACATGCCGGACAATCGAAGCTAAGGTCGTTGGATTTCTTCCTCGTGACCACTCATCGGTGCACTAAGCTTTAAGGATCTTTACCGCCAAGCATGGTCGAGCGATCCTGAGCTCGCCCATGGATGCCCGCCGAACAATCTGGGTTGCCGTAATTTTTGCGACCAATGCCTGTACGATGCCCGTCGCTCCGGCTGTTCCTTATAATGAAGGATCCATCGGTAAAGTGAACGGCGGCTTTCTGCTCGGCGGCCAGGAACTGCAGGCCAAAAAACACGTGCACTGGTACAAGAGCAACGATCGCCATTGGGGAATCAGTCGTTTTGTTCAAGCCTTGGACCGCGCAGCAGTTGCCGTGAATACGCGCTATGCAGGACCACCCCTTCTAATTGGCGATCTCTCGGCTCGATACGGAGGACGCATTGGCGGGCACGCTTCGCATCGCTCCGGTAGAGACATCGATATTTTGTATTTCGTTACATCACCTTCCGGTGCACCGGTTGAGAGTCCTGGGTTCTTCCGGTTCGAACGCGACGGGCTCGCGACCACACCTCGCGGCTTCGTTCGCTTTGACGTCGAGCGAAACTGGTCATTCGTTCGCGTGATGCTGCTCGACCCGGACGCGCGCGTGCAATGGATCTTCATGAGCAACGTGCTCCGAATGCACCTCTTGCTGTATGCATTCGCGAAGGGCGAGCCGACAGACTTGTTGGTGCGCGCCGCCACCGTACTTCACGAACCGAGGCCGCCCGCCCTCCCCCACGATGATCACATGCATGTTCGCACGGAGTGCAATTACGAAGAAATTTCAAGCGGCTGCCAGCCGACCGGCCCTTGGCGAGAGTGGTTTGGAGATCCACCGTCTCCGCCAAGTTCCGAACGTGCCGATTGGGAAATTGAATAACGCATGCCGTGCGGAGTGACGCTCATACACGACGACGCGATTCACCTTGCTCGTTGGGTGCATGATCGCAGCGCCGATCTCGTTTACATGGACCCCCCATTCAACGTGGGCACGGTCTTTCGCGCTCGTAACAAACTAGTGGGCTCATCGTGGCGCGCGAAGGGCGCACTCGCATACGACGATCGTTGGCCTTCAATCGATGAATATCTACTTTGGCTCTCCCCGCGCCTTGAAGTTGCCTGGTGCACTCTCCACGAAGAGGGGACCCTGTGGCTTCACTTGGATCATCGAGCCGTTCACGACGCGAAGGTCCTGTGCGATCGACTCTTCGGCCGAAGCGCATTTAGAGCCGAAGTAATTTGGACCCCCGGCAACGGCTCTCGAAACAGAAATTTCTTGGGAATTACTCATCAAACGATCCTCGTGTATGCGCGCGGAAAGCAACCGATATTTCACGGACGCGACCCCGTGATGAGGGAACCGTTCGCCGCTACGAGTTTGGCCATGCACTTCACCCAACGAGACGCACATGGGAGACTTTTTCGCGAGCGCATCATTGGCGGAAAACGTTATCGCTATTACGCTGACGAGGGTCGTGCTCTCGGGAGCGTCTGGTCCGACTGCCCATCCATGGAAGCGAACACGCCGCTACTAAACGAGACAACCGGTTATGCGACCCAAAAGCCGCTCAAATTGCTAACGCGCATTGTGCGAGCAGCGAGCCGCAAGGGCGGTCTCATCGTCGACCCGTTTTGTGGTTCGGGCACGACACTCATGGCGGCTGTTCGCGATGAACGCCAGAGCCTTGGAATGGACATTGGTGCGCTCGCCATCGCGACGTCTCGCACGCGCTTCCAACACGAGAGCATCGAGATCGCATTGCAGAACACGTGAGGGTAACGATAACGGTGCGTCGCCTTGCTGATGGCATGTGAATCGAATTACGACGCGCGTCGTCCGCCTTCAGTTACATCGACAGACGCCAGCGACACCGCATCCACTTGAACCCGCCGGGATACAACCTCACCGATCAAAATGAGGGTTGGTGGGTTGAGGTTCGAGTCGCTCATCTCGCGCGCAAGGGTCTCGAGTGTAGCGTAAACGATGGCCTCATTCGGCGTCGTTGCCTGAGACACTGCGCATGCCGGTGTCCTTGCATCCCAACCCTGGCCCACAAGGGCACGGCATGTTTGTGCCACCTGAGACAGGCCCATGTATATGGCGACCGTTCCGCCATTCGGAGCGGGTAACCGTCGCACAACGCCATCGCTCGCATGGGCCGTCAAAAACGTTACCGCACCCGAACATTCGCGATGAGTCAGGGGAATGTGGGTACGCGCAGCAGCCGCAAGAGCAGCTGTGATGCCAGGAACAACGTCGAAGGGGACCCTCGCGGCAGCAAGTTCTTCGGCTTCCTCACCGCCCCGGCCAAATACAAATGGATCGCCACCCTTTAGGCGAACAACAGTTTTTCCCTCGAGTGCCGCCTCCACTACCCGCGGATGAATCCGCGCTTCGTGGTGCCGGCATCCCGATGCGCGACGCCCCACGGGCACGAGCTCGGCCTGGCGTCTCGCCACATCCAAGACTTCGCGAGACACCAGTTCGTCGTATGCGACAACGTCTGCCTCGCGGATAAGACGCAAAGCCTTAACAGTCAGTAGCTCTGGGTCTCCCGGACCAGCACCTACCAGCCATACGAATCCTCGCCAGACCGGCCGCACACTCATGACGCAACCCTAGGCATGCCCCGTGGTGCGCCAACGCCCAAATTCGTCAAAACAGACACTATTCCATTATAACGGACGCCCGCCAGGCGTCAACGCTCGTACGAAATTACGTTGTAATAGCGCGCCTCGCTCGACGAGGGATTCTCGTATGTATGTGGAGTATCTGCGGAGAATGCTATGGAATCCCCGGCGCCAAGTTCGTAGGACGTTTCCCCAACATGCATGCGCAACTGACCACTTAGTACAACCAGAACCTCGCTCGTTCCCTTCGCGTGAGGATCGGATGCGTGTGATGCGCGAGCCGCGAGGCGCAGCTCGTAAACTTCAACGAACGGTGAAGACCCCGCGGGCGAAAGCGGTCTGCTTTCGAGACGGCCGTCTGCTGACCGCAACACCTGGGCAT
>JAHFDX010000527.1 GCA_023248785.1 Myxococcales bacterium | reverse complement strand
GGTCCCGATGCAAGCCATCGCACGTCGTTCGCGATCTTGAAAAGTGCCGTAGCGAGGCCGCGCAAGGTGCCATGTGCGTGCACAAGGCCGTCGTGTGCGGCGAGAGCCTCAAATTTGTTCGGTGCGGTCACAAATGGCATGCCCAAGCGCTTTGAAATTTCTCGGGCCATACGCTCGGCCCATCCTGCTGGCGCGTTGAGTCCCGTGCCCACCGCCGTTCCTCCCAGCGCGAGTTCGTACAGATGTGGAAGGGCTGCTTCGATGTGGTGCTCGACGTGGTGCAGTTGTGCCGCCCATCCTGACACTTCTTGGCCCAGCGTCATTGGCGTTGCATCCTGAAGGTGTGTTCGGCCCGTCTTCACCACATCGTCAAATGCGCGCTCCTTTTTCTCGAGCGCTTCTGTTAGCGCTTGAAGGGCAGGTAACAAGTCGTGCGTCAGTGCCTGCGTCGCCGCAATGTTCATGGCCGTCGGAAATACGTCGTTCGAACTCTGACTGCGATTTACGTCGTCGTTCGGATGGACCTTTCGACCGTCGCCGCGTGGCCCGCCGAGAATCTCACTCGCTCGGTTTGCGAGCACTTCGTTGACGTTCATGTTTGTCTGTGTGCCACTGCCCGTCTGCCATACGGAGAGCGGAAACTCGTTTGGGTGGTTGCCCTTCAACACTTCGTTGCATGCTTGCTCAATGGCACGCGCCGTTTCGCTTGGTAGTCCACCCAGTTCGGCATTCACGCGCGCCGCCACTCCTTTGATGACGACGAGCGCCGTGATCACGGCCGGTGGCATCTTTTCGGTCGAAATTCGAAAGTACTGAAGTGAGCGCTGCGTCTGCGCCCCCCAAAGTCTCTCGTGTGGAACCTCAATCGGACCGAACGTGTCGTGCTCGGTGCGGGTGGTTGACATGGGGCACCTTCTCCTTATGCAGAGTAGCGCTCCGCGCCAGCATTACTGCGTCACAAACTTTTCCATGTGGCCGGAACCCTGCGACACGCGGAGCATGGGCTACGAACGGGACGTTGGCGCTGAGGAGCGGATGGTGGAGTACTTCGGTGAGATCGGCCGCGCGCTCGCGGCGGCGGTGGGCGCCAGCTCGGTGGAATGCGAGGTGTGGCATCAGCGGCTCCTGCACTTCTCTGCGAACGCCCCGTGGAGTGATCGTGAGGTTCATTGTGTTGCTGCCCGTCATGGGCTCGCGGCGATGGCGTTGCGGGAGCCGATTCGAACATGGATCATCGACGACACGGGCTTCCTGAAATAGGCCAAGTACTCGGTCGGAGTGCAGCGGCAGTGCACGGGCAGCGCGGGCAAGGTCACCAACTGCCATGTTGCGGTGACGCTCAGCGTGGCGACGTCGCAGACACATGTTCCGATCGACCTGGAGTTGTGCCTGCCCGAGGAGTGGGCTGATGACCCGAGGAGGCGGGAGGTGGCGAAGGCCCGCCGGAGGTGCGCTTCAAGACGACGAGCGAACTCGCCCACGACAGCGGCAGGACGCCTTCGTGGAACGAGCGACTCGTCCAGCCGCTCCGCGAGTTCGCAGATCCCGTTTACCGTCTTGATGAGGAGTACCCGAATGGACTTCGATGAACGATGGCAACTCACCAAAGCCTTTGATTTGAACGGTCGTGTACTCCAACGCTCCGCCAAGTTCGGTTTACCAACCAATTGCAAAACCGATACACGTGGGTTCAAATCCCATCCGCACCTCTGGAGTGGCTTGAAAACAAGGCGATTTGTCGATCGTTGACGATCCTTCGTGACGACGGTTTTGGCGATCGCTGAGCGAGCAAATGATCAGCGCCGACCGTAAGGACCCATCGCCGAATCGCTCGAGGAGGCGCCGCAGCCGCGCCTGACAGAGAACACGATCGACGGTACTCGGGCGGGAGGTCGATCATGAAGTACGTCCTCACAATCTTAGGGCTCGTCATTCTCTTTTGTAGATCCGAAAGAAGAGACATGTATGACTCCAATTATGGGAGCCCAGGCGCGGCGCCATCAGGAGATCATCGACATTCTGACGGAGGCGGGCGCGAATGCTGATGCAGTTCCACCGATCGCCGACTTCGGCGGTGGTCACTTCATGGCACCCATTGTGGAAGCACCACACGGTTGCCTTTGCCAAGCTCGAAGCCGATCCAAGTGATCTCATGAGTGACAGCCTCGATCACCACGAACGCCCTTGGTATCGGGATTATTTTTCTGATCGTGCGCTCCGTCAGGGTGTGGTTCGCCGCACGGTTACTGAAGAGGAGCCTCAATGAAAGTCGCGACTTGTGCTCGGGAACTGCTTGTGCCGGATGGGTTGCAGTCGTTCCACGATGACATGCAGAACATCTCCATCCCGCTCGGTCTTGCCGTGCGCCATCAACAGAGAACTCGTGGTGGCGATATGACGAAACTTCTCGAAAACGCGAGCGTAGAGAATCAGGTTGAGAAACCCCGTCTCATCTTCCAGAGTGATGAAGACGACGCCACTCGCGGTGGAGGGTCGTTGGCGACAGATCACGAGCCCCGCAACCCACGCAGAATGACCGTGGGGAACAGTCGCGAGATCACGCGCACTTTTTACCTGCTGAGAGAGTTTGGAACGAAGGAGAAGCATCGGGTGATCGGTGACCGAGAGCCCCGTGCGTTCGTAGTCGAGGAGGAGTTGTGCGGTACGGCTCAGCGGACGCAACTGCGGGGAGGGATCCCCAAGCTCGGTGCCCGCAAAGAGCGACGCGTCACGCGATCGGGGCGCTTGCACCTTCCACATCGCCTCAAGGCGGCCCGGAGAGAGCGGCTCCAACGCGCCTGCCTCTGCTAGAGCCTGAAGTTCATCTCGTTTGAGTGCCGCACGGAACGAAAGGTCTTCGATGTTCGCAAAGGGACGAAGGCTTCGCGCACTCTCCATCCGTCGTGCGGCGGCCTCTCCAAGCCCGTGCACCTGTCGAAAGCCAACGCGAATGGCAGCATACTGTTCCGCATCTCGTTCGATGGTGCAGTCCCAGTCACTTTGGTCGATCCGAATTGGCCGAACCTCGACGCCATGTTTTTGCGCATCCTGCAACAGGGTCGAGGTCGAATAAAATCCCATGGGCTGGCTGTTGATCAAAGCCGCTGCGAATTCGGCGGGATGGTGCACCTTGAGCCAGGAGCTGGCGTAGACCAGCAGTGCAAAACTAGAGGCATGGCTTTCGGGAAAACCATACTCAGCAAAACCGTGGATCTGCTGATAGAGGCGGTCAGAAAACTCTTGGGATATTCCTCGCTCGGAAAAACCACGCGCGAGCCTGTTGCGATGGCGTTCCAAGTTTCCGGTTCGCCTCCAGGCGGCCATATCGCGTCGGAGCTGGTCGGCTTCACCTGCCGTGTACCCGGAACCGGCGATAGCAATTTGCATCACCTGTTCTTGAAAAAGCGGCACGCCCAAGGTGCGGTCAAGGATCGGCGCAAGGACGGGATGTGGTGGTTCGCTCGCCTCC
>JAHFDX010000526.1 GCA_023248785.1 Myxococcales bacterium | reverse complement strand
GGGTGAGTTCAAAGACTTGTTCGATGACGTTCGCGCGCGCGGTTTTGTGCGCGCCCGCATCGATGGCGAAGTTGTGCAGCTTGAGTCGTTGCCTGCGATCGACAAGAAGCGAAAACACACGATTGAACTCGTCGTCGACCGAGTGGTTGTTCGGCCCGCCGATCGCGCGCGCATTGCGGAAGGCGTTGAGCTCGCGTTGCGCGAAGGCAAAGGAGAGCTCCGCGTCGACGTGTCGGGAGGTCGTGAACTCTCCTTCAGCGAAGCGCGCACGTGCTGCGGCGTGGCGTTCCCTGAACTCTCGCCCCAGAGTTTTTCCTTCAATTCGCCTCTCGGGATGTGCGGTGCATGCACAGGTCTTGGCAAGCGCGACGAGGTCGACCCGGAGCTTGTGATCGAACCTTCTCTTTCGATTCGTGATGGCGCGATCGCGCCTTGGGCATCCGCGATGGTGCGCGGTGAAGGGTGGACCGCTCGAATCATCGACGGTGTCTCACGAGCCTTTGACGTCAATCTCAACACGAAATGGAACAAACTCCCGAAAGCGAAACAGCGTCTCGTTCTCTATGGAATGGCGGGCAAAAAAATCACCATACGCTGGGGAAAACAAGGTTCTGCGAGCCGTGGCACATGGGCCATGAAGTACGAGGGCGTGATCCCAAACCTCGAGCGAAAATTTCGCGAAACGGCCTCCGATGCCGCCCGCGATTTGTACCGCCGTTACCTGCGTGAACGGCCGTGCGACGCATGCCATGGAAAGCGGCTTCGTAAAGAGAGCTTGGCGGTCATGGTTGGCAACAAAAGCATCGCGGACACGACCGCGATGACTGTGGCCGAAGCGTCGGCGCATATTCGAAACCTCGCCTTGTCGTCTGTTGCCACCACGATCAGTGAAGGCGCCCTTCGCGAGATCGAGTGCCGATTGCGTTTCCTGCTCGACGTTGGGCTCGATTATCTCACGCTCGATCGCGGCGGACCCACGTTAAGCGGCGGCGAGGCACAACGCATCCGTCTCGCAAGCCAACTTGGAAGTGAACTGTCCGGCGTCATGTACGTACTCGACGAGCCGAGCATCGGCTTACATCCGCGCGACAATGCACGCCTCATCGGTACACTGCGTAGGCTTCGCGATCTCGGCAACAGCGTCATCGTAGTCGAACACGACGAAGAAACGATTCGAGCAGCCGACTACGTGGTCGACTTTGGTCCGGGGGCAGGTCACCTTGGAGGCAAAGTCACGTTTCATGGAACGCCGGACGATCTGGCAAAGAGCACGAGCCTTACCGGGTTGTACTTTTCCGGGAAGCGAACGATCGAAACGCCAAAGACGAGGCGCAGGCCCAAGGGGTCGCTCCTTGTTAGGGGAGCGCGCGAGCACAATCTAAAAAAAATCGACGTGACGATTCCGCTCGGAGTTCTTACCGCAGTCACCGGTGTAAGTGGAGCGGGCAAGAGCTCGCTCGTTAACGGGATTCTGCTGCCGGCATTGGCACGCGCGCTTCATGACAGCAGCGACGCCGTCGGCGCCCACACCAGCATCGACGGACTCGACGCGCTCGACAAAGTCATCGCCATTGATCAGCAGCCGATCGGTCGCACCCCTCGCTCGAATTCCGGCACATACACGAAAGCGTTCGATGCCATTCGTGTTCTCTTTGCAGAACTTCCGGAAGCCCGAACACGTGGTTTTGATGCAGGCCGTTTCAGCTTCAACGTCAAAGGGGGTCGCTGCGAAACCTGCAGCGGCGGGGGGATGGTAAAAGTCGAGATGCACTTTCTCGCGGACGTTTGGGTGCCGTGCGAAACGTGCGGAACGAAGCGCTACAACACCGAAACACTCGACGTGAAGTTCAAAGGGCGTTCGATTCACGACGTACTCGAGACGAGCGTCGATGAGTGCCGCGAACTCTTCCACGCGTTCCCCGTTCTCACACGCATTCTGGGAACGCTTGCGGAGGTCGGTCTCGGTTACATGAAGCTTGGCCAGCCAGCAACCACGTTGAGCGGTGGCGAAGCGCAACGTGTGAAGCTCAGTCGCGAACTCGGAAAAATCCAAACAGGCCGCACGCTGTACATTCTCGACGAGCCTACGACGGGCCTGCACTTCGACGACATTCGAAAGCTCCTGGCTGTGCTCCAACGACTGGCGGACAGCGGGAACACCGTGATCGTGATCGAGCACAATCTCGATGTGATCAAGTGCGCTGATTGGATCCTCGATCTTGGCCCCGAAGGCGGCGCGCGCGGTGGACACCTCATCGCCGAAGGCACACCCGAACAGGTCGCGCGTGTTGGTGCATCGTTCACGGGCCAATACCTCGCTCGCGTTCTTTGACGCTGAAGTAGCTCCTCCATGGTTGAGGCGCCGATAGGGAGGGCATCTACCAGCTCTGCGCACTTCAATTTTTGCGAGGGGTTGCAACTCTATTGCGCACAGGCAGGATGTAATTGCGCTGAGCGTTTTACATGCAGCACGGAGGCCATTGATGAAACTAACGAAGCATTCCCGCACCCATGTGGCACTGGGTACAGGGACCCTTTTGATTTCAACTCTTCTGTTCGCTACGGGGTGCACTCTGAGCGTCCGCACCGAAAGTGCAAATCCCCCGAGCTCGTCCGCAGAAGCGGACACCGGCGAGAAACAAGATCAACCGGCGGGGGCGGACCCAACCGATCCCGGGTCGAATCCGTCATCGACCACGCCCACGGCCCCCGATCCCTCGAGCGACCCTGCCGACGCCGGCCCCGCCGACAACGCAGATTCGGACACCGGTGCAACGCCGCCCATCGATCCCGTCCCATCCGCACCCCCACCGTCCGATGCGGGCGACCCGGACTCGGGTTCGACTCCCGCAAGCGATGCGAGCGACCCGGACTCGGGTTCGACTCCCGCAAGCGATGCGAGCGACCCGGACTCGGGCTCGTAACAAATCGAATCAGCGGCAGCGCGGAGAGTGCGATCCTCATTGCGACGCTTGACAGTTCGCCCCCTCGAGTCGTCAAATGCGGCTGAAATGTGGCGGAGGAGACGGATAGAGAGATTGCTTTTCGGTTTGGTTGCATGCGCCGCCTGCAACACGACGGCGATGCTCGACGAGCAATCCGCACCGAAGGCGCAGTCCTCTTCCGCAAACGCCCCTCCCCGAGCAAACCAAACCGCTACAAGCACCACAAATAATGCACCGATTCCGCGCAAGCCCTATCCCATCGTGCTCGCACACGGCCTCGGTGGATTCGATAGAGTCGGTCCCGTTAATTATTTTTACGGCGTCGCCGACGTATTGCGTGCGGATGGGTATGAAGTCTTCACGCCCGCCGTTGATCCCTTCAACTCGTCTGAAGTTCGGGGTGCCCAGCTGCTCAAACATGTACACGATGTACTTGCCCAAACGGGTGCGACGAAGGTCAACCTGATCGGCCATTCCCAAGGCGGATTCGATTCCCGCTACGTTGCATCGGTCGCCCCTGAAAAT
>JAHFDX010000525.1:2688-3473 GCA_023248785.1 Myxococcales bacterium | reverse complement strand
GTCAATGCAGATCACCTCGCCTGCCAGTGGAACCAAGATGACGGTTTCGACTGGGACAACGGGTACTCGGGCAAACTGCAGTACCTCGTTCTTCAACAAGACCCCGAGTTCGCAGACGACACGAACGGTTTCGAAGGCGACAACGACGCCAAGGGTTCAACCGCCGCACCACAGAGCAACCCGACCATCTACAACGCAACGCTGTGCGGGAAAAATAGGGACGTCGCCAAGCAACAGTACGGCATGTTGCTTCGCCGCAATACGCGCGCTCACATCTACAACACCATCGCAGTTGGATTCGAAGCCGGTCTCGACATTCGTGACTCACTGACGGCTGACAGCGCGAAGAACGGCGGCCTCGTCATTCAGAATTCGATCTTCTTCGGCATGGTGGGAAATTCGTCGATGCTCGATCAAGGCATCGCCTACCGCGAAATCTCTACCGTCAAGGATGCACTCGACTACGACGACGATGGCGCCTTCGATGAAGCAGCTTGGTGGATCGGAAGCGCCAACCACAACAGCGTGACCGATCCAAGAATCGGTGGCTGCTTCGATTCGGACGCTCCAACGTTTGGGCCAGCAGTCCCTCTCGCCGACGGAGCCGCTCCGCCAAACGATGGATTCTTCAATCCAACGGCCACGTACATCGGAGCGTTCAAGAACGCGGACGACAAGTGGGCAACAACCGGAAAATGGGCAGTTTGGTCGAAGCAGTAAGATCAATCGCCTTCACATAAGAAAACGGGCAACCGCGTGCTGCCCGTTTTTTCCTCATTGCACCG